>NZ_JAAGPM010000022.1:0-76596 GCF_017104865.1 Burkholderia sp. Ac-20349 | reverse complement strand
GGCCGGCGAGCGCGTCGGGCGACTCGGGCTCGCCGCGCCGCGCCAGATACGCCGCGCTCGCGCACAGCACGCGCCGCTGCGGCGCCAGCACGGTCGCGACGAAGCGCGTGTCCTCGAGCGGGCCGATGCGCACCGCGAGATCGACGTCGGAGCCGAGCCGCGCGCCCTGCAGGTCGACCATGCTGTCGGTCAGCACCAGGTCGACCTGCAGCGCCGGATGACGCTGCATGAACGCGGCCAGCGCGGCCATCAGGTGCCGCCGGCCGAACGGCGCCGGACAGTCGACGCGCAACAGCCCGCTCGGCTCGTCGTGCTGGCTGTGCAGGTCTTCCTGCAAGCCACGCAGCTCGGCCAGCATCCGTGTCGCGCGCCCGTACAGCAACTGCCCGGCCTCGGTCGGCCGCAGCGCGTGCGTGGTGCGATGCAGCAGACGGATGCCGAGCTGCGTCTCGAGCCGGTCGATGCGCCGCGTGACCGACGACGCGGCGACGCCCAGCCGGCGTGCGGCCGCCGAGAAACTCTGCTGGTCGACCACGTCGACGAACAGCGCCAGATGCGGGGAAAGGAAATCGTCCATTCAGGGCCTTCGGAGTTGGCTATGCGTCTATCGCAAAACAATCATCCGCCTTTGCAGGTTTCCGCGTCAAACCGGGCCGACTAGACTGCATTCATCCTTTTCACCCGCTGCACGCACCGGCCCGACCGGCCGCGCGGCAGCCAACCGCCACGGAGATCATCATGCGCAGCATCCGCTTCGACGCCCCCGCCGCCGACATCGACTCGCTCGACGCGCGTGTCAGGGAAATCGACACGCCCGTCCCGGCCGACGGCCAGATGCTGATCGAGGTGCGCGCGGCCGGCGTGAACCCGAGCGACGTGAAGGCTGCGCTCGGTCGCATGCCGCACGCGGTGTGGCCGCGCACGCCCGGGCGCGACTGGGCCGGCATCGTGCGCAGCGGCCCGGACGACTGGATCGGCGCGCCGGTCTGGGGCTCGGGTGGCGATCTCGGCGTGCATCGCGACGGCTCGCATGCGGAGTGGCTCGTACTCGACGCGTCACTGGTGCGCCGCAAGCCTGCCGTGCTGACGCTCGACGAAGCGGCCGGCGTCGGCGTGCCGTTCGTCACCGCGTACGAAGGCCTGCGCCGCGCCGGCATGCCGACGGCCGGTGACGTCGTGCTCGTGTTCGGCGCGAACGGCAAGGTCGGCCAGGCCGCGATTCAGCTCGCGACCGCGCACGGCGCGACCGTGATCGGCGTCGAGCGCAGCCCCGGCGGTTATCGCGGCCATGCATCGGGCGACGTGCACATGATCGACGCGTCGAGCCAGTCAGTGGCCGATGCGGTGCGCGCGGCGACCGGCGGCCACGGTGCGGACATCGTCTACAACACGGTCGGCAGCCCGTATTTCGAAGCCGCGAACGCGTCGATGGCGATCGGTGCGCGGCAGATCTTCATCTCGACGATCGACCGCAGCGTGCCGTTCGACATCTTCGCGTTCTATCGCGGCCAGCACACGTTCGTGGGCGTCGATTCGCTGCAGCTTGGCGGCGCCGCGGTCGCGCAGATCCTCGACACGCTCGCGCCCGGCTTCGGCAACGGCACGCTGCGCCCGTTCCCGATCGGCGACGACTACGTGTATCCGCTCGAGCGCGCCCACGACGCGTATCGCGCGGTGCTGGCCGGTGCGCGGGAGCGCGTCATCGTCAAACCCTGACGCCGGACCGCACGGGAGACTGCCATGACGGATTATGTGATTTCGCTCGCGGTGGGCCTCGGTGTCGGCGTGCTGTACGCGCTGCTGCACGTGCGCTCGCCGGCCCCGCCGCTTGTCGCGCTGGTGGGCCTGCTCGGGATGGTGATCGGTGAACGCGCGATCGCGCTGCTGCGCTGACGGATCGACGCGGCGCCGGCGCTAACGGTCGTTGCGCCGGCGGAACGCCCACCACGCGGCGAGCCCCGTGAAGCCCGCGACGAGCAGCACCATCAGCCAGAAGCCGTGCTTGTTCTCCGAGAACGGCACACCGCCGACGTTCATCCCGAAGAAGCCGGCAACGATGTTGATCGGCAGCGCGATCACGGTCACGAGCGTCAGCGTGAACAGCGTCCGGTTGTTCTGCTCCTCGAGACGCGAACCGATCTCTTCCTGCAACAGCTTGATCCGCTCGTTGAGCCCGGCAAGATCGGCGAGCACCAGCGAGAACTCTTCGGTCGACTCGCGCAGCTCCTGCACGTCTTCCACGTGCAGCCAGGCGGGCGGCTTCGCGAGCAGCCGGAAGATCGACCCGGGCTCGGGCGCGAGCATGCGCTGCAGGCGCGTCAGCGTGCGGCGCATCGTGCCGAGCTCGATTCGGCTCGACGTGAGCCGCTGCGACAGGAAGCGATCCTCGATGCGGTCGACGTCGACGCTCGTGCGCCGCATGATCTGGATCAGCAGGTCGGCCTGGTCGCGCAGCAGGTGCACGAGCAGTTCCGCGGGCGACCTGAATTCCTCGCCGTCGCGCACACATGCGCGCAGCGTGTCGACCGAGCGCAGCGGCTTGAGCCGCGCGGTGACCATGATGCGCCGCTCGACGTGGACGAACAGCGTCGCGATCTCCGACGGCGTCAGTTCGAGGTTGAACATCACGTCGTTGACGATCGCGCGCAATGCGCCGTCTTCCTGCTCGATGCGCGTCGAGCGCGACCCTTCGTGGAGGAATGCGAAGAAGCTGTCGGGCAGCCCGAGATGGGTGCGCATCCAGCGCTCGCTCGCGCCGTGCGCGAGATTGAAGTGCAGCCAGACGAAATCGCCCGACCCGGCATCGTGCTCGCGGCACGTGCGCAGCCACGTGGCGGCCGCGTCCGCATCGAGCATCGCGCCGGATCCGCCGGGAACGAAGCGGAAGCCGCACACCATGCCGGACGTATCGGCGCCGTAAGTCTGTACGATCAGGTCCATCGTGTAGAAGGTCGTGCGGCGCGCGGCGCGCCGCGCATAGCGGGTCGCGCGCCCGCGCCGGAAAAGGAAAGGAGACGTATGCCCGACGGGCATGACGCGCCAGTGACAGCGTCACGCCGCATCATACCGGCACGATTCCGTGCCCTCAAAGCAACGCGCCGCCCAACGGGCGGCGCAGGTGCGGCGAACAGCATGCACGAGACGCGTTACTGCCGCGTCTCCGACTGCGCGGCGCTCGGGCACGCGGGATCCTTGCCCCAGTGGCCTTCGCAGACGCGCCAGCGGCACAGTTGATCCTCGAAGAAACCGCGCTCCGAACACTCCTTCACGCGCGACGCCAGCGAGCCGGTGGTCGCGGCCGTCTTGGTCGGCACGGCCTGCACCTTCTGCGCGGCGAGTTTCTTGTCGGCCGGCTTCGTGCGCGCGACGAGCGCCGCGAGCAGATCCGCATCCGGATCGTCCTTCCCGCCAGCCTTCCCGGTACGGGTCGGCGTGGCGTCGCGATGCTTCTTCGCCTGCGCGAGCTCGACCTGCTGTTCCTTGTGATGCTTGCGGGCGTCAGCCTTCGCATCGACCTTCGTGTCGGTCTTCGCATCGGCCTTGCCACGCGCCGCGACCTTCGCGCCCTTCGCGGCGTCGGCCTTCGCGGTCTTGGTCGTCGCAGCGGCAGCAGCGGCCGCACCGGCCGTGGCCGCGCCCGATGCGTCATCGGCGCCATTGGCGAGCGCGCGCGACAGGCGGCTGTTGTCCGCGGCAGACGCGGACGATGCGGACGCAACGGTTCGGGACGCCGCGTCGTCGTTGACGATCGTGGCCGGTTGCACGGCGGATGCGGCGGACGCGGCATTCTGCGCGACCTGCACGGCGGTGTCGCTGGCCGCTGCGGCCTTCGCCGGTGCAGCCGCTGCAGGCGCGGCCTCGGCCGCCACGACGGGCGCCTGCTCGCTCGCATGCTGCATGCGCCAAGCGCCCCAGCCGCCAACGGCGACCACCAGGGCCACGACGGCGGCGATCGGCGCCTTCAGCGAACGGCGCGGCGGTTCGGCCGGCGGCGTGACACGTCCTTCCAGATTCGCGAGAATGCGCGACTGCTGAGCTCCGTCGCCTGCCGGTTTGGTATCGGACAGCAGGCTGGGCGGAGATTTCGAATTTGAATTTTCCGGCGCACTCATTCAGCGTCTCATTGAATCCTGGTTTAATTCACCGCGATAATATAGCCCGGCCTCTCGAAGCAGCCTGATTCTAAGAGCAAGCATTGCAAAACACAATCAATTCCAATTTCCGGGGATTTCGTTGATTGCCGTCGCACTCGTCGCCTATTTCGCCCTTGCCGTAGCGGTTGCGGCACTGTTGCTTTTACCGGGTATCCGCGCGACCGTTTTCGAATCCGTCGCCCAGTTTCACGGCCGTCTCACGCGCCGTGCGAACGATCGCGCCACGCGTACGCGAAGTCAGATTGTTAAATCGGCAAGCATTACGCGCGGCGCTTTAAACGACGTGCAAAATTTACTGATTCGGCGGCGCTTGATGATTATGGTATCGGCAGGTATTCTTGCGACGCCGCCATTGGTCGCCATTGCGTTACGCGGCCGGCAATTGTTCCAGTACGACGACACGGCGCGCGTGCCCGACGAGAAGATCGCCGCGCTGCTGCAGGGCGAACAACTCGTGCCGCCCCCGCCGCTGCCGCCGGAAGTCTTCGCCACCAAGGAAGTCGAACAGGTACGCCCGGCGCTGAAGGATGCGAGCCGCGACTGGAACCTGCTGGATCCGGATTTCCGTACGCGTTTGCTGCTGGTCTACAAGATCATGCACGAACAATATGGCTATGAAATGGCGTTGCTGGAAGGTTATCGGAGCCCGGAACGGCAGAACCGGCTCGCGCAGATGGGCGGTAGCGTGACCAACGCGGCGGCCTTCCAGAGTTATCACCAATTCGGGCTGGCGGCCGACAACGCATTCCTGCGCGACGGCAAGCTGGTCATTTCCGAGAAAGATCCGTGGGCGATGCGCGGCTATCAGTTGTACGGCCAGGTCGCCGAACAGGTCGGCCTGACCTGGGGCGGCCGCTGGAAAATGATGGATCTCGGGCACGTGGAATACCATAAACCCGGTTTTAAACTGGGACGCGGCAGCTAGCCAAGGCTGCCGGACAGGAAATAATGAGGGCGGCATGGGGCTTTTTAATATCCCGGCAGGAAACGATATGGGCGGCGCAAAAAATCATGCATTCCGGTGCGCGATTTTTTCCGGCCGCCGCTTCCGTTTTAAATCTCACAGCGTCCTTTCATTAATGCGCGCGCCTTCTCCGATGCCGCGGGCGCATTGATGCCAGCCCCCTTCATCCCGTTTGACAGCATGGCGACACATCGCGGCGCCACCCTTGCCGCTCGGCGCGCCTGCGTCGCCTCACCGAATCGCACCGGAACCTGAACGTCCTATGCAACGCATCCTCAACGTGCTGACTCATCCGCGTACGCTCTCGATCGTCGGGATCGTCGCGCTAGCGGCCATCCTCTTCATTGTCGCGGACATGCTGCAGTTGCCGCTCCTGTGGGCGGCAACCGCGTTCGCGGCGATCCTCGCACTGTGGCTCGTCGTCGCGCTGTGGCGCCGCTGGCGCGTGAAGCGCGCGAACCAGCAGCTCGGCCAGGTGCTGGAAGAGCAGGCGGAAACCGGCAAGATCGCCGCGCCCGCCGCCGCCGCACTCGCCCCCGACGCGAAGACGGCCGACCTCGACGTGCTGCGCACGCGCCTGTCGGACGCGGTGAAGACGATCAAGACGTCGAAGATCGGCCAGGTGTCGGGCGGCTCCGCGCTGTACGAACTGCCGTGGTACATCGTGATCGGCAACCCGGCCGCGGGCAAGAGCAGCGCCGTGCTCAATTCCGGCCTGCAGTTCCCGTTCGCGGACAAGAACAGCGCCGTGATCCACGGCATCGGCGGTACGCGTAACTGCGACTGGTTCTTCACGACCGAGGGGATCCTGCTCGACACGGCCGGCCGCTATTCGGTACACGAGGAAGACCGCAGCGAGTGGCTCGGCTTCCTCGGCCTGCTCAAGCGCTATCGCCCGAAGGCGCCGATCAACGGCATCATCGTCACCGCGAGCATCGCCGAACTCACCGGCAACCGCCCCGAATTTGCGATCAACCTCGCGAAAAACCTCCGCCAGCGCGTTCAGGAGCTGACGGAGAAGCTCGAAGTGTTCGCGCCGGTCTACGTGATGTTCACGAAGGCCGACCTGATCACCGGCTTCACCGAATTCTTCAGCAGCAGCGACAAGCACGAGTACGACCGCGTGTGGGGCGCCACCCTGCCCTACGAGCCCGACGACAAGCGCGACGTCGTCGCGCAGTTCGACACGCACTTCGAGGAACTCTACGAAGGGCTGAAGGAGATCAGCGTCGCGCAATTGTCGCTGTCGCGCGGCAACCAGCTGTCGCCGGGCCAGTTGAGCTTCCCGCTCGAATTCTCGACGATCAAGCCGTCGCTGCGCGCGTTCCTCGCGACGCTGTTCGAGAACAACCCGTTCCAGTACAAGCCGATCTTCCGCGGCTTCTACTTCACCAGCGCGCTGCAGGAAGGCGAAACCAACAGCGCGGCCGCGCAGCGCATCGCGCATCGCTTCGGCCTCGACGGCGCCGCGCTGCCGAAGCCGCACAGTGCCTTCTCGAAGAACGGCTTCTTCCTGCGCGACCTGTTCTCGAAGGTGATCTTCGCCGATCGCCAGACGGTGCGGCAGTTCGCGAGCCCGACCAAGACGCGGCTGCGCTACGCAACCTTCTTCGGCTTCGTCGCGGCGCTCGCGCTCGCGCTGGGCGGCTGGACCTGGTCGACGATCGGCAACCAGCAGCTCGTCACGAACGTGCAGGCCGACCTCGACAACGTCACGCGCCTGCAGCAGGGCCGCAACGACCTGCAGTCGCGCCTGCAGGCGATGGACATCCTCGAAGACCGGATCGAGCAGCTCGAGCAGTTCCGCCGCGACAAGCCGCTGTCGGTGTCGCTCGGCCTGTACCAGGGCGACCGTCTCGAGCAGCACCTGCTGACCGAGTATTACAACGGCGTGCGCCAGATCCTGCTGGCCCCGGTGTCGCAGAACCTCGCATCGTTCATGAAGGACGTGAACGCGCACCCCGAACAGCTCGTCCCGATGACGCGCCCGCCCGAATCGGGCGCCGTGCAGGGTGGCGCGATGCCGGTCTCGACCAACGCGGCAGGCGCCGCGCCGCTGGCCGGCGCCGCACTGGCCGCGTCCGGCACCGCCCCCGTCGCAGCCGCGCAGCAGCCGGCCGCACCGCAGGGCGGCCTCTACAGCGATGCGTCGCCGACCAACGTGCAGGACGCGTACAACGCGCTCAAGACGTACCTGATGCTGTCCGACAAGCGCCACGTCGAGCAGGCGCACCTGACCGACCAGCTCGCCCGCTTCTGGCGCGGCTGGCTCGAGACGAATCGCGGCAACATGCCGCGCGACGAGATGATCAAGAGCGCGGAGCGCATGATCTCGTTCTACCTGTCCCGCGTGAATGACGACGACTGGCCGATGATCGACGCGAACCTCGCGCTCGTCGACCAGACCCGCGAGAACCTGCGCCACGTCGTGCGCGGGATGCCGGCCCGCCAGCGCGTGTACGAGGAAATCAAGGCGCGCGCATCGACCCGCTTCGCGCCGATGACCATCGCGCGCATCGTCGGCGACGGCAACCAGGGCCTCGTGGCAGGCAGCTACGCGATTCCGGGCACGTTCACGCGCGAAGCGTGGTTCGACTACGTGCAGCCGGCGATCCGCGACGCGGCGACCAAGGAACTGCAGGCGAAGGACTGGGTGCTGAACACGTCGACGCAGGATGACCTGACGCTCGAGGGCAGCCCCGAGCAGATCCAGAAGACGCTCGTCGGCATGTACAAGACCGAGTACGCGCAGCACTGGCAGAAGTTCATGCAGGGCATCGCGGTGCAGGGCTTCAGCAGCTTCGGCCAGGCCGTCGACGGGATGAACCGCCTCGGCGACCCGCAGGATTCGCCGATCCGCAAGATCCTCGAGACTGCGTACGACCAGACCTCGTGGGACAACCCGTCGCTCGCGAACGTGACGATCAAGAAGGCGCAGACGGGCGTCGTGAACTGGGTCAAGCAACTGTTCTCGCGCTCGCAGGCCGGCCAGGTGGCGGCGGCCAACATCGACATCAACGGCAATCCGGCCGAGGTGCCGATGGGTCCGATCGGCCAGGAGTTCATCGGGCTCGCGCGGATCGTCGCGATGCATGACGGCACGTCGATGCTCAAGGGCTACATGGATTCGCTGTCGAAGGTCCGCACGCGCTTCAACGTGATCAAGAACCAGGGCGATCCGGGCCCGGGCGCGCGCCAGCTGATGCAGCAGACGCTCGACGGCAACGGTTCGGAACTCGCCGATTCGCTGAAGCTCGTCGACGAGCAGATGCTGACGGGCCTCACCGATTCGCAACGCAAGTCGCTGCGTCCGCTGCTCGTGCGGCCGCTGATGCAGGCGTTCGCGGTCGTGATCCAGCCGGCCAGCGCCGAAGTCAACAAGGTGTGGAACGCGCAGGTCTACCAGCCGTTCCAGAACTCGCTCGCGACGAAGTACCCGTTCGCGGCGAGCGCGAAGGTCGAAGCCGGCGCCGGTGAAATCGCGCAGGTGTTCGGCCCGGACGGCTCGATCGCGAAGTTCGTCGGCACGACGCTCGGGCCGCTCGCGGTGCGCCGCGGCGACACCCTCGCCGCCCGCACGTGGGGCGACATGGGCATCGGCCTCACGCCGGACTTCACGAACGGCTTCGCACGCTGGGTCGCGCCGCTCGCCGGCGGTGCGGCAGGCAGCGCCGCCGCATCGTCCGAGCCGCAGACCGTGTTCCAGATCCTGCCGCAACCGAGCACGGGCACGACGGAATACACGATCGCGATCGACGGCCAGCAACTGCGCTACCGCAACACGCCGCCGCAGTGGACCAACTTCGTGTGGCCGAACCCGCAGGGCTCGCCGGGCGCGACGCTGTCCGCGACGACCTTCGACGGCCGCACGGTGCAGCTCGTCAACGAGCCGGGCCGCTACGGTCTCGAGAAGCTGATCAACTCGGCGCAACGCAAGCGCCGTCCGGACGGTACCTTCGACCTGACGTGGGCGCAGGGCAGCGTGAACGTGTCGGTGACGATGCGCATCATCAGCACGTCGCAACCGTCCGCCGGTGGCGGTGACCAGCCGCAGCAGCAGAGCCTGCGCGGCCTGCAGCTGCCGTCGTCGGTCGCCGACGCGAGCGCGGGTGCCGCGCAGAACGCGACCCAGTCCGCCGGCACGGGCACGCCGGCCGCAGCGCCGGCCGTCGCGGCCGCCAACGCAACGAATGCCCAGGGGGCGCAATGACGCAAACCGTACAGGCGCAAGTCGCCTACTTCGGCAAGATTCCGTCGCGTGGCGACTTCGTGAAGAGCCCGCACAACCCGCAGTTGCTGCAGACGCTCGACCGCTGGATCGCGCAGGCGCTCGAACTGCTCGCGGAAGATCCGCGCTGGAAGCTCGTCTACGAGGATGCGAAGCCGATGCATTTCGCGTTCCTCGGCTCGCGCAGCAAGCTCGCGATCGCGGGCCACATGGTCGCGAGCCACGACGTGTCGATGCGCCGCTTCCCGTTCCTCGGCGCAACCGCGCTCGAGGTCGACCGGCCGCTCGCGTTCCTCGCGCGCAGCCCGCTCGCGTTCGCGCGGCTGTGGTCGCGCGTCGCCACGCAGATCCCGCCGCTGCTCGGCAAGGACGAGCCGCCCGGCGCGCTGCAGGCGCTCGGCGACACGCAGGTGCCGATCGACGTCGGCGGCCCCGGCACGTCGCATGACGGCACCTTCAACGATTTCGTCGAACACCAGTCGCTGTACGGCCTCCAGGAAATGCTGCTCGAAAGCGGTCATCCCGTGCGGCTGCGCGGCGCGATGCTCGCGCTCGGCTCGCTGCTGCGGCCGGTGATGCAGAGCGGCTCGTCGCACATCGAGCGCGGCCTCACGCTGCCGCTGCCGGTCGATCCGTTCTACCGCAGCCTCGTCGCCGCGTTCTGGCTCGAACTGATCGCGCCGTTCGTCGCGCAGGCCGACTTCGAGCTCGCGATCTTCATCGGCACGATCGCCGAGCGCGAACGGCTCATCATCGGCTTCAACGGCGCGTCGGCGAAGACGCTGCTGAGCGTCGTCGACCCGCAGACCTACGCCGCCCACAACATCGACATCGACGATCCCGAGTGGATCGACGCCCATGCGCAAAACGATCACCAGATCAGCAAGCTCGTCAGCTACCTCGACCAACCGCAACTCTCGCTGCGCGTCGCCATCGACGCGTTCCGCGAAGCGTTCATCGGAGGCTGACGGGATGCATCGCACGATTCACGTCCGGCGCACGCGCTTTTCGGCCGCGCTCTCGCCCGCCGTCGCCGCCCTCCTCGCTGCCGGTCTCTTCGCCAGTGGCGCGGCGTTCGCGCAGAACACCGGCGCGACCGTCACGCCGGTCGGCAACGGCACGGTCGCGACGACCGCGCTGTCCGCGAACACCGGCGCCGCACCGGGGACGGCCTCCGGCGCCATCGTGCACGGCACGGCCGGCACCGCGAGCACCCTCACGCCGCCGCCCGCGACCGCGACGCCCGGCCAGGTGGTCGTCGGCGGCAAGGTGCCCGACGAGGCGACCAAGGCCGCCGTGTTGCAGAAGCTGCGCGATACCTACGGCGCGACGAACGTCGTCGACCAGATCGAGGTCGGCGACGTTGCAACGCCGCCGAACTGGAGCGCGAACGTGCAGAAGCTGCTCGGCGCGCAGCTCAAGCAGATCAGCAAGGGGCAGTTGAAGATCAACGGCACGCAGATCGAGATGAAGGGCGAGGTGCACAACGAGGCGCAACGCCAGCAGCTCGCGAGCGACATGGCGAATACGCTGAACCCGACGTACACGATCAAGAACGGGCTGCGCGTGTCGGCGTCCGAACAGGGCGTGCTCGACCAGACGCTCGCCAACCGGACGATCGAATTCGAGACCGGCAGCGCGACGCTCACGCCGCAGGGCAAGCAGATCCTCGACCAGATGGCGGCCGCGCTCGCGAAGATGCAGAACCGCACGGTCGACATCATCGGCCACACCGACAACTCGGGGAACCGTACGTCGAACATCGCGCTGAGCCAGGCGCGCGCGGATGCGGTGAAGGGCTACCTGATCACGAAGAGCATTCAGCCGCAGCAGATGACCACGACGGGCGTCGGGCCTGATCAGCCGATCGCGCCGAACGATACGGCGGATGGACGGGCACGGAACCGGCGCATCGAGTTCCGGGTTGGACAGTAACGGACCTCCGCTGCCGCTCCTCCCGGAGCGGCGCGGCAGGCAACAACGGGCGGCGGCAGCGATGCGCCGCCCGTTGTGCGTTTACGACTGCTCGTCGGGCCGCACGCCCAGCAGCTCGCGAATATGCGACAGCGAGCCGTCGTCCTTGACGACGCTCTCGAGCCACTTGTGCAGCGGCATGTCGGCCCATTCGGCGGCCTTGTCGGCGAGATACGCGACCGGGCTGTGCGGCTCGGTCTGGCGGAAATAGCGGGCGACCGCGCGCAACTGGTCGACGGCCTGCGCACGGTTCTGGATGCCGGCAATCATCTGCGGCACCGGGGCGCGCGGAACGGGCTGCGGCTGCACGTGAGTCTCCTCGGTCTGGATCGGATTGCCGAATACCGGCTCGATGCGTTCGGGCTGCGCCTGCGATGCCGACTGCGAGTGCGGTGCGCTGCCCGTATAGCCCTGCTCGCGCGCAAAGCGCTCGGCGAGCCGGTACACGGTCTCGAACGCGTCGCGCGCCTGCCGGAAGCTCGGCGCCGAATCGCCCGCGCGCTCGACGAGCCGTTCCTCGAACGCATCGAGCGCGAATTCGAACGCCTTCAGGTTCGCGAGCAACGCCGTGTAGAACGCGATCGACGTCACGCGCCGCGACGAATCGATCTGCTCGATCGACGGCTTGCCGCGCGCGATGTCGTCCGCGTGTTCCGGGTCGCGCTTGATCGCCTGCGCGACGTGCTGCGCCACTTCCCAGTCGAGCGTGCTGAACGCGTTCGACGCGCCGTCGGTCATCGGCACCGCCCGCAGCAGCTCGGCCGTGCGGCCGGACAGCCACGCGACGTTGCCGAGCCGGTGCTCGATGTCGTCGTCTTCGGGCAGCGGGTGAACGGTGTCCCAGAAGTCGCGGCACAGGCCCTCGAGCAGCGCATAGCCTTCGTTGAGGCCGGTGATGCCGTCCTCGAGCGCGAGCGCCTCGGTCAGCCACACGGCGAGCCGCAGGTCCTTCGTGCGCGTGCGCAGCAGTTCGCCCGCATGGTCGACCACGAAGCCCCAGTCGGCCTCCTTGATCTCGGTCACCCACTCGCCCTGGTCGAGCGTCGGATCGTCGTAGCGCCGCGCGTCCTGGATCGCGTCGAATTCGTTCGAAAACAGCAGGTCGTCGCCGCTGGGCGACGCATCGCTGATCGGCGTCAGCAGCTCGGGGAGATTGATCGGCATGGTTCGGTCAGTTCATCAATGCTTGTGTTGCGCGGCCGCGCTCATTCGACGGTGTACGTGAATTCGCCGGCCTCGTCCGCGCGCACCGCGATGCGCGCGATGGCCTCGCCGTCGGCGATCCGCCCGAGCACGTGGCCCGCGATCTCCGGGAGCAGCGTGCCGTTCAGGATATGGTCGACGTTGCGGGCGCCCGAATCGACCTCGGTGCAGCGCGCGAGCACCGCATCGACGAGCGATTCGTCCCACTCGAACGCGGCCTTGTGGTTCGCTTCGATCCGGCGGCGGATCCGCTCGAGCTTCAGCTCGATGATCTCGGCCAGCACGTCGTCGGAAATCGGGTAGTACGGCACGACCTTCATCCGCCCGAGGAACGCGGGCTTGAACGTCTTGTACAGCTGCGGGCGCAGCGTCTCGGCGAGCGCGTCCGGATCGGGCAGCTCCTCGGCCGGCTTGTTCAGGCATGCCTGCATCACCGCAGCGGAACCGACGTTCGACGTCAGGATGATCAGCGTGTTGCGGAAGTCGATTTCGCGCCCTTCCGCATCGTCCATCGCGCCCTTGTCGAACACCTGGAAGAACATCTCGAGCACGTCGGGGTGCGCCTTCTCGACTTCGTCGAGCAGCACGACGGAATACGGGTTGCGGCGCACGGCCTCGGTCAGCACGCCACCTTCGCCATAACCGACGTAGCCCGGCGGCGAGCCCTTCAGGCCCGACACGCTGTGCGCTTCCTGGTACTCGCTCATGTTGATCGTGACCATCTTGCGCTCGCCGCCGTACAGGATGTCGGCCAGCGCGAGCGCCGTCTCGGTCTTGCCGACGCCCGACGGCCCGACGAACATGAACACGCCGCGCGGCTTGTTCGGATCCTCGAGGCTCGCGGTCGCGGTGCGCACGCGCTGCGCGATCGCGTCGAGCGCATGGTCCTGGCCGATCACGCGCGCGGCGAGCAGCGGCTGCAGGTTCAGCACCGTATCGATCTCGTCCTTCACCATCCGGCCGAGCGGAATGCCCGTCCACGCGGCGACGATCTCGGCGACCACGTGGCCGTCGACCTGCAGCGGCACCATCGGCTCGCCGTCCTGCAGCGCATGCAACGTCGCGACGCATTCGCTGAGCTTGTCGCGCGCCAACTGCACGTCGAACGGCTTGCCGTCCTCCGACGAGCCGCGCGCCTTGTCGAGCGTCTCGCGCAGGACGGTGATCTCGGCGACGATCGCGCGCTCGGCTTCATAGCGCGCTTCGTCCTTCGCCAGTTGTTCGAGCGCCGCGTCGCGCGTGCCGCGCAGCTCGCCGAGCCGCTCGTCGTGCGACGCGCCGCCGGCCGCCTCGCGCTCCAGCGACGCGATTTCCGCGTCGATCCGCTCGATGCGCTTCTTCGTGTCGTCGATCGCCGCCGGCGTCGCGCTGTGCGCGAGCGCGACCTTCGCGCACGCGGTGTCGAGCACGCTGATCGCCTTGTCCGGCAGCTGGCGGCCGCTGATGTAGCGGTGCGACAGGCGCACGGCCTCGGTAATCGCGTCGTCGAGGATCCGCACGTTGAAGTGCTTCTCCATCAGGCCGGACATCCCGCGCAGCATCGCGGCCGCGAGCGGCTCGCTCGGCTCCTCGACCTTCACGACCTGGAAGCGCCGCGCCAGCGCCGCATCCTTCTCGAAGTACTTCTTGTATTCGCTCCACGTCGTCGCGGCGATCGTGCGCAGCTCGCCGCGCGCGAGCGCCGGCTTCAGCAGGTTCGCCGCGTCGTTCTGGCCGGCCTGGCCGCCCGCGCCGATGATCGTGTGCGCCTCGTCGATGAACAGGATGATCGGATGCGCGCTCTTCTTCACCTCGTCGATCACGCTCTTCAGGCGGTTCTCGAATTCGCCCTTCACGCTCGCACCGGCCTGCAGCAGCCCCATGTCGAGCACGTGCAGCGCGACGCCGCGCAACGGCGGCGGCACGTCGTCGGCGGCGATACGCAGCGCGAGGCCTTCGACGACCGCCGTTTTGCCGACGCCGGCCTCGCCGGTCATGATCGGGTTGTTCTGGCGGCGGCGCATCAGGATGTCGATCGCCTGGCGGATCTCGGCTTCGCGGCCGATCACCGGGTCGATCTTGCCGTCGCGTGCGCGCTGCGTGAGGTTGGTCGTGTACGTGTCGAGCGCGGGCGTCTTCGACGGGCCCGCCGCGGGTGCCATGCCGTCGGCGGCCGGCGCGACGTCGCTACCTTCGTCGTCCAACTGACGCGGCTCGGCTTCGCTCGAGCCGGCCATGATCTCGTCGAACTTGTGCTTCAGGTCCGTCACGTTCATTTCCGCAAACTGCGACGACATCCGTTGCGCGAACTGCGCGAGATCGGGCGCGGTCAGCAGCGCGAGCAGCAGGTGCCCCGAACGGATACGGCCAAGCTGCGAGTCGAGCGAGGCGATCAGCCATGCCTGTTCGAACAGCGCGATCAGATGTACGGAAAACACCGGCGTGCGCGTGTTGCCCGTCTTCAGGCGCGTCAGTTCGCGCTCGAGATCGGCGTGCAGCGCGTGCGGATCGACGCGGCTCGCGCGCAGTGCGAGCGGCAGGTCGCCCGTCGCTTCGTCGAGCAACGCGAGGAACAGGTGCTCCAGATCGACCTCGTAGTGGCCGCGCGCCAGGCACGCGCTTGCCGCACGCTCGGTCGCGTGGCGGCACAGCGGGTTCAGTTTCGTGATCAGGGTCTTCAGAGGCGTGCTCATGGCGTCGATCTCAGGTTCGAATGCGTGTTTGTTGTCGTTCGGAATCAGTGAATCACGTGCAGCTCGTAACGCGCGTCGGAGCGGTCCTCGACCGCGTCGCGCGTGCACAGGAATGCGTCCCAGCCGAGCCGCGAGCCCGCGCCGAGCACGCTCGCGCCCACCTCGGTGCGCTTGAGCACGAGCTTCACCTCGTATTCCAGCGTGACGCCGGCGAGCAGCGTCAGCATCCGCTCCAGTGCGATGGCCTGCGCGCCGCCGGGCAGGAACGCCTCGTAGTCGCGCTTGGACAGCGGGCCGACGACGATCCTCGCGCGCATGTCGCGCTGCCACACGCGCTCGCCGACGAGCGCCGTCGCGCCGAGCACCGCGTTGACCTCGCCGAGCACGCTCAGCTGGTCGGGCGGCACGTCGTACCACTTGCCGACGAACTGGTCGATCTTCACCGGCACGCGGAAATAGTCGGACAGCGTGCGCTGCAGGTACGCGGCCGACATCGGCCGGTGCCGCGCGGCCAGCGCATAGCCGGCGACCGCCTCGTCGAGCACGCCACCCGCGCCGGCCGCGAGGCTGTCGCGCACCTCGTCGCTCGGCACGCCCGCGATCGCGAGCAGCAGCGGCAGGTAGCGCTCGTCGCGGTCGAGCTCGTAGTGGAACGGCAGCCGGTATTTCTTCCACGCGGCATAGAACAGCGCGGTCGCGCGGTTCGAGAACACGTCGAAGAATGCGCGCGCCGCATGGTCGCGCTTCAGGTGCTCGCGCGCGACGATCTGCTCGGTGTAGTGCAGCGGCAGCGCGCCCTGCCCGCCCAGCAGCCCGAAGAACGCGGGCGTCAGCTCGACGTGGCCGAGCTCGCCGGCCGCGAGCGCGGCGCCGCGCGCCTCGCCCGTCTTGAGCTGGGTGCCGTCGTCGTCGAACGAGCGCGCGCCTTCGATTTCGCTCGGCGGAAAGCCGAGCGACAGCGTGTTGCGGAATTCGATGCGCTGCGCGACCACGTCGCCCTGCCGCCACGCGCCGGGCGCATCCGACGCCTGCCGCGCGAACAGCCCTTCGAGCACGCGCACCGCCTGGAAGAACTCGAAGCGGTGCGGTTCGTCGAGCAGCGCGTCGACTACGCCAGGATCGATTCGCCGGTCCGGGGCTTGCATCGGATGATCTCCTCGCCGGTGCGCTTCGACACGACGACTAGTTGAACGAAACTGTTGAGGTGGACGTACAGCCCGAAGAAGCTGTCGAGTACGCGCACGAACGAGGCCAGGCTCGCGCCGACGAAATGCTCCTCGTCGATCGTCAGGCGGATCTCGATGCCGCGCACGAAGGTCGCGAACGGCTTGCCGGGCAGCCATTGCACGGCGCCGCGCTGCTCGACGCCGGCGAGGCCATCGATCTGGCGCATCGACACGGCGGTGCGCCGCAGGTCGTACAGCGTCAGCATTTCCTTCAGCGGCGCGAGGCCGTGCGCGACCAGCGACACGTGATTGAGCGCGAGGTGCGACACGAGCCGCCAGTGCGCGGCACGGCCGCGCTCGAAGCGCACGCTTTGCGTCGGACGGCGCAGCAGCGCGATGCCGCTCGTCTGCGCGCCGCCTTCCTGGAACAGGTCGCCGCCTTCGAGCCCGAACGCGAGCATCGCCGGCAGGTCCCGGTTCGTACAGGTGAGGTCGAGGCTCAGCGTGTCGGTCTGCGGCGACGTCGGCTCGAAATCGATGTCGACGATCGAGATCTCGGTTTCATAGCCGGGGCTCTTCTGCGCGACCCAGTCGTTGCGGCGCGCGAACCAGTAGTGGCCGATCCGCGCCGATTCGCCGTGATGCAGCGAATAGAACGGCCGGAACTCGATCACCGATTCCTCGTGCGCCTGCTGCCGGACGAGCTTCACCGAATCGATCGAATACACCTCGTACGCGAACGCGCGCCGCGCCTCGGCGATCACCGGGTAGGACACCGCGCGGTGCGTGATGCGGATCGGCTCGCCGTGCTGGCGGAACAGGTTGACGATCGGCGTGCAGAACAGCCGGAAGTGGCTCGCCGTCAGCAGTTCGAGCAGCCGCGCGACATGCGAATCGCTGCGCACGTCCTGCAGCACGAGATGCAGCGTCGCGCGCTGGCAGCGGCCGGTCGCGCGCGCGATCGCCGCGAGGTCGAAGTCGACGAAATCGAACTTGTCGGGGAACGCGAAGTATTCGGTGAGCAGGCGATACGCGGGATGCGATTTCGCCGGGTAGTCGATCAGCGCGTCTTCTTCGTCGAAGCCGGCATGCGCGATCGGCAGCTTGCGCAGCGCGGTCCAGCGGCCGTTGCGTTCGGGCTCGACATACGCGCCGAGCACGTTGACGAACAGGCAGTCGGTCAGCGCGGCGACGAACGACTGTTCGCCGTGCAGGTGCGCGCGCAGCGTCGGCAGCTTCAGCGCGCCGAGATCGAGCTGCGCGGCGAGCGATTCGAACGTGATCGAGATCACGCCCGTCGCGTTCGACGGCAGCACCGTCGCGCTCGGTGCGAGTGCGACCGGCGTGAAGCGGGCTTCCGAGATGCGAATCGGCGCGAGCGTCACGTCGTAGGCCGTGCGGAACCGGCACTGCACGCCGCGGATCGGGCGGCTCTTCAGCTCGGTGCCGCGATCGATCACGACCGGTTCGGTCTGCTGGCCGGGCGACGCCGGCGTGAACTGCGCGATCGAGCACGACGGGAACGGCCGCAGGTAGTGCGGATACAGCACTTCCAGCAGCGCTTCGGTGAATTCGGGGTAATCGTCGTCGAGCTTCTTGTTGATCCGCGCGCCGAGCAGCGCGAACGACTCGATCATCCGCTCGACGTGCGGATCCTCGCAATGCTCGCCCGACAGCGCGAGCCGCGCCGCGATCTTCGGATAGCGTTCCGCGAAATCTCGCGAATAGCGCCGCAAAAACGATAATTCGCGCTCGTAATACGGCAGCAATTCTTCCATCGACGACCCCGAACCTCAATATTTCCTGCCGGACCCTGATCCACCACCGGGCGGTCCGGCCCGCTCGGCGGCATGATTTACTGCATTCTTGCGGCGCGTGCGCGCGTGACCGAATACTGCAGCGTCGACGGCTGCAGCATCGCGTCGAAACTCACCGGCTCCTCGGCCGGGTGCACGACGAGCAGCGCCTGAATCGCGAAGTAGAGCGCGTTGGTGGCCTGCTCGTTCAGCTCGAACGTCACCTGCACCTGCTGCAGCCGCGGCTCGTGACGCGCGATGGCTTGCTGGATCGACTTGCAGATGAACGCGCGATCGTAGTGACTCGCGAGGCTCAGCCCCGCGAAATCGTTCAACCCGTAGGTCAGCACCGACTTCTGGCATTCCGGCAGCGCGGCCAGCTCGATTTCGGTGTGGGCGATACGGGTGTTGAGAATCGCCTCGACGTCGCGGGCGACCGTGTTCTTGAGCTCGTCCAGCGACAATTGCCGCATCGCTGCCGAGGCCGGCAGGTGCGGTTCGTCGTCGAACAGCTTGTCGAGAAAACTGGGTTCGAATCGTTTCATCGGGTCGGTGCGCACAGCGAAAACGGCAACGGGACGCCGCGCGCCCCGTTGCCGCAACCGACCTTAGACCGCGTAGGTCTTGTCGTTCTTCGTCAGACTCCAGGCGCCTTGCGTGTTGCCGCCCTGGTTGCCGCCGATCTTCTGCTGGGTTTGCTTCCACTGCACAGCTGCGTACTTCAGCGAGAACGTCTCGAGCGGCAGACCTTCTTCGCGAACGCTCGGAGCGATGCTCGAGATGATCACGTACTTGAGCTTGACTTCCAGATACTGCACGCGCTTGCCTTCACCGTCAGCGCGCGAGAAATGGACCGTCACCTCGTCGAACGTGGTGCCGCCCGAAGCGTGTTGGTACAGCAGCGGGCTCGACGAATCGATTTCCTTCGTGAAAATCATGTCGCCGTGTTCGCAACGCGTCATCGTGTGACCGCCAGCGGTCGATGCGGTTGCCGAACGCGGTTGAACGATCGAGTGATCCCACGATTTCAGCTCGATCCAGCCCTGGTGGTCCTTGTCCGCGGATTCGCCCTTCACCGCGGGACTACCAAACTGCAAGTGCATATGTAACATGGCCCTTCGACTCCCCAAAGAGGTGGTTTTAACGTCCTACCCAGGCGGCCCGCCCGGGCGATTTACTCGCTTATGAATTTGCCGGTTTGGGCAGATCAGCGACAAGTCGCAGAGAAATCGAGAGTTCGTCGAGCTGAAAGTGCGGGCGCAGGAACGCGACCGAACGATACGAGCCCGGCTTGCCCGGAATCTCCGACACTTGTATGGATGCCTCACGCAGCGGAAATTGCGCTTTCTGTTCCTGCGAGGCGTTATCGTCGAGCAGGACGTACTGCGAAATCCACCGGTTGAGGAAAGTCTCCACGTTCTGCGCCGATGCGAAGCTGCCGATCTTGTCCCGCATCATCGCCTTCAGGTAGTGCGCGACGCGCGATACCGAGAAGATGTACTGAAGCTGGGCGGACAGGACAGCGTTCGCATTCGCGCTGTCGGTGCTGTATTTCTTGGGCTTCTGCACCGACTGCGCAGCGAAGAACGCGGCGTAATCTGAGTTCTTGCAATGGACGAGCGGGATGAAGCCGAGGTCGCTCAGCTCCTTCTCGCGGCGATCGGTGATCGCGATTTCGGTCGGGCACTTCAGCGCGACTTCACCGTCGTCGGTCTTGAACGTGTGGGTCGGCAGGTCCTCGACGAGGCCGCCGCCTTCGACGCCGCGGATCGCCGCGCACCAGCCGAAGTCGTCGAATGCGGCCGTCAGGCGCGCAGCGAACGCCCACGCGGCGTTGCACCACAGGTACTTGTCGTGGTCGGTGCCGTCGACGTCCTCGACGAAGTTGAAGTTCTCCGCGGTCTGGCCGTCCTTCGGATTGAACGGCAGGCGGCCGAGGAAGCGCGGCAGCGTCAGGCCGACGTAGCGCGAATCTTCGGCGTCGCGGAACGACTTCCACTTCGCATATTCGACCGTATCGAACACCTTGCCGAGGTCGCGCGGCTTGCCGAGGTCGGAGAACGACTCGAGGCCGAGCAGCTCGGGCGATGCCGACGCGATGAACGGTGCATGCGCAGCCGCCGCGACGTGCGACATCTGCTCGATGAAGTACATGTCTTCCGGCTGGCGCGAGATCTCGTAATCGCCGATCAGCGCACCGAACGGCGAGCCGCCGAACGTGCCGAACTCTTCTTCGTAGACCTTCTTGAACAGCGCGCTCTGGTCGAACTCGCTCGCGCCCTTGAAATCGCGCACGAGGTCGCGCTTCGGTGCGTGCAGCGCCTTGATCTTGATCGTCTGGCCGGTGTTGCTTTCCTTGACCAGATAGTCCATCCCGCGCCACGTGCTTTCGAGGCGCTGGAATTCCGGCGCGTGCATCACGGCGGAAAGCTGCGTGGAAATCAGGCGGTCGAGTTCCGCGACGCGCGCGTCGATCGTGGCCGACAGGTTGTCCGACACGATCACCGTGCCGTCGAGCACCTGGTGCACGAGTTCGCCGATCAGGTCCTTCGCACGCGCATGCTCGGAATCGGATTTCGCGACCTTGCTCTTCTCGACGATGTCGTCGAGCAGCGAGGTCCCGGCGGCGTAGTCCGCGCCGCTCGCTTGGGCCGCAGCCGTTTGCTGGTTCATCTCAACACTCCGTCGTCATTCGCCGTCTTTGTCGCCGCCCGTGCCCTTCGCGAGCTCCTGCAGCTGCTGCGTGTTCTTCAGCACATCGGACAGCAGATCCTCGAGCTTGTCGTTGCCGGCGAGCTTGTTGCGCAGGTCGGCGAGCTTCGAACGCGCCTCGAGCAGGCGGCGCAGCGGCTCGACCTGTTCGACGACTTCGTCCGGGCTGAAATCCGACAGCGAACGGAATTTCAGGTCCACCGCGAACTTGCCGCCTTCCGGGCTCAGGCGGTTTTCCACCTGGAACGCGGCACGCGGCTCGATCGCCTTCATCACGTCGTCGAAATTGTCGCGATCGATGTTGACGAATTTACGGTCGCGCAGCTTCGGCTGCTCGATTTCGGACTGGCCCGCCAGATCGCCGACGACCCCGACGACGAACGGCAGTTCCTTCACCTCGATCGCATCGCCCTTCTCGACCTCGTAGGTCAGTTGGACGCGCGGCGGCCGTATTTTCTGCAAGCTTTTCTGAATGCTTTCTTTCTTGGCCATCTCGACGGCTCCCAGGTTAGTTGTGGTTATCGCGTCAGTTTGCGGTCAGTTGCGCAGTGCGCCGAACGGGTCACCGCCCTTCGCCCCGCCGCCCGACGACGTGTTCGTCGGCGCCACCGTAGCAGTGGCTTCAGAGGTCTGCGTCTGGCTGGGCTTCTTGTGCACGACCGTGCGGACCCGCTTGGTCCGGACAGTGGCGCGGGCATTCGTCTCCGGCGGGAACAGCGCCGATTCGCCCAGCGTATCGCGCAGCTGCTTCGCGAGCGCCTGCGCGTCGGACTTCGCATCGCCCGCGAGCGACGAATCCTGGCGCAGCTCGCCGAGCGACTGCGTCGCGATCCGCAGGCCGGCCACGGCCAGCACGCTCTTTGCCTGACGATCGGTCGCGTCGCGCTGCAGGGCTTCCTGCGCGGCAACGATTGCCTGACCGTAGTGGTTCTGGGCGAACTGGATTTGCGCGATGCGCGACCACGGCTCCTCGCGCGTCGGATCCGACTTGGCGAGCTGCTGGTACAGGCCGAGTGCCTTGTCCTGGTCACCCGCCTTCGCAACTGCGTCCGCATCGGCCAGCGACTTGTTGAACACCTCGGCAGTCGGCGGCGCGGGAGGCTGGCTCGCACAACCGGCGATCACGCCGCAAGCCACTACTACCCCAGACAGTTTTGCGAAGAGACGGTCTTTCATCGTTATATCCACCGGCGCGTGAGTTTTAAATCGTTGAGAATCTGGTTCTTTTGCTTTGCAAGAAGCGCGCGGGTATAGTACCGATCAATTTTTCATAATTCAATCGTCGTGTGAAGAGTAATTCCTTTTAAAACCGGGCGCTACCCCCTCCAATGGCCTCCCGCTGCGGGCTCGCAGCGATTTTGCTATCGGTCGGAATGGGCAAGTTTTACTGATTGCGCGACGCACCGCCCGAATGGCGGAAAAATTTTCCGGACGCTTGCCACGACGCGGGCGTGCTTAATAGTTGAATGGTGCAATGTCGGGGATACGCAGCGAACGCGGCAATACCCGGCAGATTTGACAGGGATAAAAGGCGGCACGCCGGAAATACGATGAGATCGCTGATGATTCGCTATGCGCTGCCACTGCTTGCCTGCGCGCTTCTGGCCGGATGCGCGGCCGCCCCGCTGCTCGGCTCGGCCGCGAGCGCCGTGATGTCCGCAGCCGGCATCGGCAAGCCCGAGGTACCCGACGCGCAGAAGCCGCCGCGCAACCTCGGCATCACGCTCGCCGCAGCGCCGAACCTGAATGCCGCGACCGACAACAAGCCGCTCGCACTCGTCGTGCGGCTCTATACGCTGAAGGATCCGACCTCGTTCCAGCAGGCGCCGTTCGACGCATTTACCGACCCGACCAAGGAAAAGGCCGCGCTGGGCGCCGACCTGCTGAACGTGCGTGAAATCACGCTGATTCCGGGCCAGCGCTACACGGCGACCGAGAAGGTTTCGCGCGAAGCGCAGGCATTCGGCATCGTCGCGCTGTTCCGCGATCCCGCACTACAACGATGGAAACTGACGTTCGATCCGGTGAAGTCGGAGAAATCCGGCATAATCATCGGCCTGCATAATTGCGCGATGACGGTCACCGACGGCACTGTCATCGCACCGCAACAGGGTGCGCCTTCGCAACCGCTGAATTTGCTTTCTTCGGTCTCCTGCGGTTAAACAATGACGCACGAATGTCAATTAACAAGAGTTAACAATTGGCGATTTAATTCGGGCACGAACAAATCGATTACATCGCAACGCGACATTAACCGGATTTGACATGAGTTATTCGGCCAAGGTGCTGTGGGGGGAAGGGCTGTTCCTCCGGCCTCAACACTTTCAGCGACAGGACGCGTACCACGAAGCGCGCCTGTTCGAATCGATCCAGGCGATCCAGCCGTACAACTGGGGCGTGCGCTCGGTGCGCATCGACCGCGATGCGCTCGGCAGCAACGTGCTGCGGGTGGCCGAGCTCGCGCTCGTGTTCCCGGACGGCGCACTGTATGCCGCGCCGCAGGCCGACGACCTGCCGCCGCCGATCGCGCTGGACACGCTGCCTGACGGCATCAACGAATTCGTGTTCTATCTCGCGCTGCACCCGCTGCGCGAGAACGCCACCAACTACAGCGACGATCCGGCCGCCGGCTTCATGACGCGTTTCGTCAGCGAGCAGACGAGCGTCGCCGACAACTTCACCGACGCGGCCGAAGCCGACATCACGTTCCTGAAGACGCAGGTCAAGCTGATCGCGCACAGCGAACCGCGTGACCAGCTGCTGTCGGTACCGCTCGTGCGCGTGCGCCGCACCGCGACGTCCGGTTTCGAGATCGACGACAGCTTCGTGCCGCCGTGCCTCGCGATCGACGCGTCGCCGATCCTGCACCAGCGGCTGCGCCAGCTCGTCGACGCGCTGCAGGCGAAGGTGAACGCGCTGTACGGCTTCCACCGCGAGCCGTCGAAGAACATCATCGAGTTCCGCTCGGGCGACATCGCGTCGTTCTGGCTGCTGCACACCGCCAACGCCGCGTTCGCGACGCTCGCGCACCTGCACCAGCATGCGGCGCTGCATCCGGAGCGGCTGTTCCAGGAGCTGCTGCGCCTCGCGGGCCAGCTGATGACGTTCTCGAAGGGCTATACGCTCGCCGACCTGCCGGTGTACCGCCACGACGATCCGGGCCCGAGCTTTGCGCGTCTCGACCTGATGCTGCGCGAACTGCTCGACACCGTGATCTCGACGCGCTACTTCGCGATCACGCTCGACGAAGTGCGCCCGTCGTTCCACCTCGGCCGCCTCGATTCGGGCAAGATCGACGACAAGACCGAGTTCTACCTCGCGGTGTCCGCGGACATGCCGAGCGTCGAGCTCGTCGATGCGGTGCCGGCCCGCTTCAAGGTCGGCGCACCCGACGACGTCGACAAGCTCGTGCTGTCGGCCATGCCCGGCGTGCGGCTCTCGTACACGCCGCAGGTGCCGCCCGCGATTCCGGTGCGCCCCGGCGCCTGCTACTTCGCGCTCGATTCGCGCGGCGCGCTGTACGAGCGGATGTTGCAGGCCCAGTCCGCGATGATCTACGCGCCGACTGGCATCAATGACCTGAAATTCGAACTGATCGCGGTCACATCATGAGCTACGCGCCTTCCCTGTTCGGCGACAACGCGCCGGCCCCCCTGCATAGCCCGGCGTCGACGGACGCGTCGTTCCAGGCCCGTTCGCTGCTCGACCTGCTGTACGACGGCTTCTTCATGCTGTTCCTGCTCAAGAACGGGCGGGAGCCGGAGAGCGCGGGCGAGTTCAGCACGCGGATCCAGGAATTCCTGTCGGACTTCGAGCGCGGGGCGAAGAAGCTGAATATCGCGGCTGAAGATGTGTACAGCTCGAAGTTCGCGTTCTGCGCGGCCATCGACGAGATGGTGCTGTCGTCGCAGTTCAAGATCCGCACGGACTGGGAACGCCGGCCGCTGCAGCTCGTGCTGTTCGGCGAGCAGCTCGCGGGCGAGAAGTTCTTCCAGTATCTCGAGGAATGCCGCGCACAGGGCGCGGCGCGGCTGCAATCGCTCGAGGTGTTTCACATGTGCCTGCTGCTCGGGTTCCAGGGCAAGTATCTGCTCGAAGGGCCGGAGAAGCTGGCCTACCTCACGGCGCGGCTGGGGGACGAGATCGCGCATATGAAGGGCAAGCGGGCGCCGTTCGCACCGCATTGGCCGCTGCCGGACCAGATCGCGCACCGGTTGAAGCGCGAGGTGCCGGTTTGGGCGATCGGCGCGGTGTTCGCGCTGGTTGCGCTGCTCGGCTATCTCGGGCTCAACACGTATCTGAAGGACAAGACGCTGCAAGCGCTGGCGCCTTATTCGCAAGTGATCAAGGTCGGGCCGGAATCGGCGAATCTGACGATTTCGCTGCCTTGAGGGCGCGTTCTCTGCGCGTCGCTTCACGATAAAAAAGGACCGCCGAGCGGTCCTTTTTTATTGCGGCGCTCCGTTCCGTCATGCTCGCGACTGCATGCCGTTCGGGCCCAGATCGAGGAAATCGTCGTGGCGATCGAAATGGTTGAGGCAACGGACGACGTCCTCGATCGATGCGTCCGGTTTCTGGCGATAGGCGAGATCGACGACGTCCTGAAAGTGCTCGCACGAGTACTGGAATACGTAACCCAGTTCGGCGACCCTTTCAGGGTAGATCTCGCGATCCTCGTCGTCGACCTGGACCGTATCGCCGATGTAAATCGTCTGTTGCGGATGCAGCGCTGCGTCGCCGTCCTTTCCGTAAACGTCGTATAGCCAAGCGGGATCGTAGCGCTCCCGCCGTTCGGCCTTCGCGCGAACGACGGCGATGAACTCGGCAAGCGTGAAGGTTCGGTGCTTGAAATCTTCCGGGCCGCGAATCTGCAATCCGATGCGCTCGCATTCGATACGCGCCAGCCATTGTTCGGCCTTGCCACGCTCGACCGCCAGCAGGCCGGCATCCGTGTCGCTTGCCGCCGCAAGCGCCCGCTCCAGGAACGGCCGTGCCGATACGCCGCGTGAGGTTTCACACAACAGTTCCCCGAGTGCAACGAGCGACTGCACGAGCGCCACGCGATCGCCCTCCTGCTCGGCCTCGGTCAGCGCGAGACACAGTGCGGCTTCGCCACGATCCGTCATGCCACGATCGAGCAGCATCAATGCCTTGCGGAAGGTTTGCCGCGCACTCACGCTGACGCCTCGTTGTCAGGCAGATCCATCCAGATGTCCTCGTAACCGGTGTCGTCGATGATGAAACGCGTGCCGGCCGGCAGCATCAGATAAGGCAGGACCAGCGGCAGGAACGTGGACAGATGCGCGACGTGCAACGGCTGATAAAAATCGTCCGCATCCGAGTATTCGCCGCAATGAAAAAACCAGCTTACGTTGCGACCTTCGGACAGCATCACGCGCGTGCCGTAGACAGGCGCCTTCCCGAGCGTCGACATCGCGACGGCAACCATGTCCTCGGGTTCGGCTGCTCGCAGACCGTATCGCGCACACACCGCCTTCTGGCGTTCACGCATCGCAACAGGATCATCGGTCACGTTCGATTCGCTCCTTCGCCCGCCTGGCCCCGCATCGACAGAAAGGTGGCGAAATCGTCGGCCACGTGTGCCGTCTCGCCCGTCTCGTGCGACCAGAGGACGATCGCCGGCTCCAACGACGCACCGACCCGGTCGTAATCGAAGCAATAGTAGTCACCCGTCCCGAACTCGGCAAACGGCAACAGGTTCGAGAAATCGGCATCCGTGTGGTCGAAGTTGTCTCGCCACTCGCGCCAACCCTCGTTGTAGTGCCGAACGATCGAATTCCACGTCTTGCGCGGATTGCGCGCATCGAAGACGGGGAACACCGGCATTCCGCCGAGCGACCGGCCATTGTTGAGCAGCAGCCATGCCGCGAACGCGTGCGGCAACGCGCGGCCGAGCGCTGCTTCGGCCGCTTCGATTTCCACCGTGGTCGTACCGATGGGTGCTGTCCGGATCATCGATCGGTCTCCGTCAATGCGCGCCGCGTTTGTATCGGCGTATCAGCCGGGTTGCCAACATAGCGCGGGATCGGCGCCGCCGCGCGAGACGAAATAAATCGCTGCCTGCACGGCCGTCGCGCGATCCACGCAGTCTCGCGCCCGATAGCTGCCGCGCTGGCCACCCGCGACCAGTTCGATCGTTTCGCCAGCCGGCGCAGTGGGTGCCGTCAGATTCAGCAACGCGGCGTCGACGTGCGAGGCAATGAACAGGACATACCGATCGTCACTACCGCCGCCTATCGTCATCACCATCCCGTCGCTCGTCTCGAATGCGACAGTCGAGCGATCGCGCCCGTTCAGCCGTTCGACTGCCGCGCTGGCTTGCGCAACGCTGTCGCATTGCGCTTCCGTCACGTGCGAGCGGTTGCCGGTATACGTTTCTTCGATCACCTTCGTGGTTCGCATTCGATGTCCTTCGACGCTGAATCAAACGGACGGGTTACGTTGTCCGAGCGAAGTTCGGCGCTTCACGCTCGACCGGATCCGTTACTCAATACTCGTCACCCAATAGAAATCGGAAGCGGCCAAACCGAACCGCGTCGTCACAACCTCTACCGCCTGCGCCGTTTTCACCTTCGAATCGACGCTGACGACCACGCCTTTTATCGGGGCGTTGATGTAATACATGAACCGCATCGGCCCGACCGTGTCGTCGAGCAGCATGCCTGCATAGTATTCGTCCAGATCGTCGACACCCTTCTCGAATGGAATCCCGGTCAGCGCCGAGCATTCAGAATGGTCGAATCCGAGCATGCAGACAGGCCTGTCATTGCCACTGGGCCAAACACGGGTCTCGTTCATTGTCGGCAGACCTTCGTTACTGTGGTTCGCTACACCCCGGCTCTTGAATCCTGCGCAAGCGTCGGCACGGTATCGATAGCTTGTGGTCACTTCCGGCGGGCAGTACGCGCGGTATGGCTTCACGACCGGTCGAGCCACCCGGAGAGCAGGTCGTCGTCGTGCACGTCATGCTCGTCGCGTGTGGGACCGGGTTCCGGTCAACAGCGGGTGTCTGCCAGGCCATCCGTGTCGTGACCGTCCAGCCTCATGACACGACTCGCCCGCACTCACCCATCGACCATCTCCATGAACACCGCCGCTTCCGCATCCGGCAGCGCGTCGCTTATCCGCGACCGGACCTCCGCCACGAATGCCGGCCGGATTTCATCCGTGTCGTCGAAGATATCGCGCGCATGCTTTCCGACGTACAGATCGCACCAGATCCACAACGCGTGCGCGAAATGCGTGAGGGATGGCGCGACGCGCAATGGTGTCCAGGCGCCCGCGCCGTGGCGATCGAACAGCACGTCTCCTTCCGGCACGACGATAACAGGATCGCCGCCCATCTGACCCAACACGATCCAGTCGTCGTGCCATCCGGACAGCCGCCGGCCCGATGCGTCGACGCGATAGCCGGTCTGGCCGATCACGAGGCTCGCCGGGTTGCCGTATAACTCGAGGTTGTCAGCGGTCCAGGGGATCGACAGATCGACGTTGTCGAGCGCGTTGAACCACGCGGCAATGTCCGCGCTGACCGAGACGGATCTCGCGTGTGCGGGATGAGCGGGAGCACGCGCGCCGATGCTTGCGCGTGTGTCCACCGTGCAGCGAATCCGGACGATGAACGGATTCAGATCCCGATTGGGCATATCGTGCCTCCCGTCGACATTGCGCGTTGCCGAATCGCTTGTGAACGATGCCGGCGGTGCGTCCTTCTGTGTGCCGCCTGCCAACACCTGAGTAAATCGTCGATCCCGGAGATCGACAATGCCATCAGTCGAATTTCAGGTGTCCATCGAGCCACTTCCCGACCGCGTTCCTGCCGAGATCGGACGCGAATTGCTTCAAACGAAGCGCCTCGTCGCGGCTCACCTCAACCCCTCTTCGCAACAACACATTCAGCCCCGCTATCGCGGCGTCTTCCCCGTCAAGGCAATAGAGCGCCTGCCGGATCGGCGTGAGACCGTTTGCCGCCACCGTCGACATGTTGGCACCGGCATCGATCAGTTTCTCCGCTCGCGCGATCAATCCGAATTTCAACGCCGCCGATAGCGCCGTGATACCGCTGCGGTTCGGCTCGTCAAGCAGGCGCCGTGTCGCATACCATGCCACCGCTTGCTCGAAGAGCGCCGCATCGCGATCCAGCGTCGCGCAATGCAGAAACGTATCTCCGGTGCGTTCGTTCCTCTGCAGGAAATTCACGTGGTTGCCGTCCAGAAAATCGAAGATCGCTCGACTTCTTGCGACATGGAACAGGATGGGCATGCCCTCAAGCACATCCTGTCTTGCAATGTTGGGCAGCAGCCGCTGAATCGGAGCCAGGTCACCTTCCGAGAACGCACCGGCCGCCTCGAAAATATCAACAAGGAATTCTGCATTCATACTCGGTCCCCCTCTGGTTCTCGACCCGCGTCGCGTCGTGCTCCAACCGATGGCGGGTGTCGGCGGGGTCTCACGCGTACTGCACCGCATGGCTGCATCCGGTCGCTGGCGCCTTCCGCACCAGCTAGACATTCGAAAAGACGACCAACCTGCCCGCGGGATGCCGGCCATCCCAGCCACACGGGAAACCACCGTCGAGATAGGCATGCAGGATACTGTCCCAAATCGGCGGGAAGCAATCGTTGGCGTAGCACTGAAACAGAATGCCGATATCCCGGATCATCAGCTCGATCAGCGGACACGACACCGCATTCGTCCACTTGAGATCCGCGCCGTTGAAGTGCTTGCCTTCGATGCCCCAGTGCTGATTCTTCATCAACCGGGATGCAATCTGGCGGCTCCATTCGAAGCCAGCGGGGAACACCGCCTCAGCGTCACTGACCGACTCCCATTCGTCGAAGTCGTCGAACGAATCATCGGTCGCGAAGCGACGTGCGATCGCCGCGTCCCGGACAACGTGATGTGCCACTGGATCGCCGCGATAGGCGGCACCAAAAAATGCGTCCTGCTCGAGAAATCGTACGAGCGGATCGGCTGCAATCAGCACGTCATGCCAGGATTTCATGGCGACTCGCGGCGGATCATGGCGTCAGGTCAGAACAGGATGAACGCGTCGTTCTCGACGTAAAAAACGAACGCATCGAGCAACTGAAGCACGCTCGGTTCGTCGACCTGATCGTGGGCGTTGGTCACGATGTCCTCGATCGTCGCGCTGTCCAACGTGATCCGCCAGCCGGGTTGATTCGCGGCAGCAGGGACAGCGTCGTCCTCCGCATCCTGGGTGTCTTCAAAGAACACGCCTTCGGTATCGAGCGTCCATGGCATGGGCGGCAAGTAGAGCCATCCTGCGAAGTCGCCCGGGCGCTCGAGGATCTGTTTCAGCGATGCTTCAGTCACGGAAGTGGTCAACATGGGTGGTGCGGTTGTAGCTGGGGCAAATGCGTCGGGGGCTGGATCGAGGTGGCGAATCGCCTCCTTCTCCGCCACCTGTTACGTAACGGCCGAACGCGCGTGGTTACTGTCTGTCGCGCTCGTGCTGCGAGCCGTAATTATGCCAATTTCGTACCCGCGAGATCACGCTGGCCGCTGTTGCCGGTTGAGTTGCTCGCGGTCGAATGCCGTGCTTGACGAAGCCTGCGGCGATGGTCATGCGACGGACCGCATGCCTCGACCCAAGGAGGCTTATATCGGCTCCCCGAAATACACGAAGTCAAAGACCTCAATCCAGTGCGCGAACTCGGCCGGCACCGCGTCACGCCAATGCCGTACGGAATCGATGCGCCTGTCGGACGCAAACAAGACTGCATCTCCCTTCGAGGCAGCGTGAATCGTCAACACGATCAGACCGCCGCCTTCCGCCGCAAAGGCCGCACGTCGACAGGCTCCGGGATCCTCGACGTCGTCGAAAAACACGACGCCGGATCGGGTCAGGTCCGCTTCCCGGCAGCGGATGTACCCCCAATCCGCGATCCTGACCGGGTGTGCCTGAAACGCGGCGTCGAGAGAGGAATAGTGGATCGTCGCCAATGTCGATCAGGGTTCGTAGCGGATCGTTTCGTAGATCCTGGCCATGCCTTGCTTTGCAGCGCTTTCGTTTGCAGCCAATCCGGACGAGAGGATTACGCAGGTCCACCCGTTACCGCAGACCTTGCTTGTCACGAGATCGAGACGATGCGCGTAGAGCTCGTCTTGTTTGAAGATCGTGTGCGTATAGCGTGAAGCGAGCGCCGGATATTTGTTATCCAACATGAATGGCGCCAAGTTCGGCTTCGTGTACTGGGCAGCGTTGTCGTCCACCTGACTCTTGTACAGATACTGCGCAGTACCTTCGAAAGACTGCGCGACCTTGGTTCGCAGCACCTGAACAACAACGTCCAGATTCAGTACTTCGAATGCGGATTTGTCAGCTTCGATACCGACTCCCCGACCTTCGGTGTCCTCGAGCGGATCGTTTGCCGTGATCCGCCAGTCCGCCGGGAGCTGGAAGCTCAAACCGTTGGAATTGAAGCGCTTCGGATGAGCCAGATCAGGGGCTGCTGCCGGTCTCGGCCGGAAATCGTCGGCGTATGACGTCGACACCACCATCAGGAGCACAAAAGGTACGGCAACGATTCGCATGGACGGCCCTATCAGTCGATTTTTTTTGTTTTACACACACAAGCCTCCGCCCGGATCAGAGGTGCAGATCAAACTCAGTCATGAAGCATATCAAAGAAATGACTCAACGAATCAGACACTTGCTCAATATTGCCCCAATACTCGTCCCCATTCGACTCCGACTCAAAACTGTGACTCCAGTAATAAACCCCACCAACCTTATCTCCCTTGATCGACAGCAAGATTAGATCCCCACCTCCCGCAGATCCAATGCAAATCAATTCCTTCGGAAACCGCGCTCCATAAGTCTCCATATTTTTCTCAATAGAGAAAATGGAGCCGCGTGGCACTGTCGATGAAAATAAGTAATTAACCACCCTCTCCCGATCGCCACTCCAAAGCAAGTTCCCGGACGGCTCCCCTCCGTTGACCTTCTCAAGAAACCGCCGGTACTCAAGTGGCAAACTAGCACCAACTTGATGCTCGAGTTGGTCAAGTTCGGCCCCGGATGGAAGCGGCGCGTTATAGACGGAAATCATCTCCATCCTTCGAGACGCCTTGAATTTACGTTTCGAATCGCGTTCCTCCCGATCAATCTCGGCTTCACTCATACCGAGACGCTTAAACTGAACACTCATTTATCCCTCCTTGCCGCATGGACTGCTTCTCCGCATTTTCATTGACGGCTACCAGACTTACCAACTCGAAATTTCGTGCCGCCACAGATTCCCACCTCGGCATCAACGAACTGGCCCGCAGCTAATACAATGAATCCGGTTGTAGTTGACGCGGTAGCGACGAGAAAATGTAGAGAAATCAAAATTACTTCGCGAGAACTCGGGCGCCACCTCGCAACTACACATCCTTCAGCACCATCGCAGCCAGCTTCTTCTCGTTCACGAGCCGCCTTATTGATTTTCGATCACCATTTTTCTCAACAAACTCCGCAAGCCCTGAAAAAGCGTCGAACAAAATCCCCTCCAACCTCGGTGCATCACGCTCTGCAACGCACTTGTCCACCTCAGCCTGGAAATCCCCTCGAACGCCTGGACAACCCTCCAGTCTAAAATCAACGTGCGGCCAAACCGAGGCACCCTTTTTGAATACCATTTTCATTTCAGGCTCGCGAAAACCACCCGCCAACAGCTCCTTATAAAATATCCCGACATTCACATAAAACAATTTACTGTAGGATGACTTTTGGTGATTGATCACGAGCCAGAGATCCGTCAACTCGATAAAACGAGTCACCCCAGTCCCATGAAATCCGGCAGCCACAGCCGCTTGCCCGAACACCTTTCCCGTTGAAAATTCAGCCTCTTTCATTGCATGCTCTTGCAAAGATACTGCGCAGCATCTGAACAACGACCTCCGGGTTCAGTCCTTCGAACGCGGATTTGTCAGTCTTGATACTGACGCCTCGACCATCGGTGCCGTCGAGCGGATCGTCTGCCGTGATCCGCCGCTGGAAGCTCAGGCCGTTGGATTGGAAGCGCTTCGGATGAGCCAAATCGGGGGTGGCTCCGGCTCTCGGTCGGAAATCACCGGCATATGAGGTTGCTGCGAGCGAGAAAAGACGGACGGGCACGAGTACGGTTCGCATAGAGCACACTCCTGAACACCGCGTGAAATCTGCCTCTCACACAGACGCCAACTATCCTTCATATCGCGCAAAAATCCACCCCTTATATGATCGCAGCTTTCCGATCGGCTCACTGCTCTTTGAAATCTCTATCTTCTGCCGATTGAATTGCGGGCAGGATGCCATGATTTCCGCAATCGCCGCATCCACGATCTCACCATCCTCTTCATCAGGCTCTCTAGCCAGATAGACATAGATTTCGATCAGATCCGAATCGAAGTCGTATGCAATCGCTCGCACTCCGTCACGCACCGATCCGACGAAGGAAGAGAAGACGACCCACTTTACGTCAACCTCACTCACCTTACCCTCCAATATGCGATTCTCGCGCTGTGCGTCTCGCACGCAAGCGAGGGGCTTCCTATCTAACTCACCACCCTTGAGACCTGAACGTCAACGGCGACTACGGTCAATAGCGGCTCGTCGGTCCAGGCCGAGACAAAGCTGAACTCTCTGAACCCATCGGCCAGTTCCTCCGCGGCTTCACATATAGCAAAAAGATAAGCCCCCTCCTTGCTCTCGGCCAAATGCGACAAATCTTGCCCCTCCGGGGAAAGAGCCTTCATGCCAAGGACCCTGTGGAAAACAACCTTAAATAGTCCGCCGTCGGCCCGGACAAGTACTGCCAGCCCCCCATCTTGATAAGTGAAGGATTGGATCTGCGCATCCGCGATGAAAATCTCACCCCTTTTCATTTCTCAACTCGCTGAAGTGAATCCCGTACCGCTGCCCGACGTATAGCTGCCCGGCAACAATTACGTACCGGTGCATACGATCCGTGATTGTCGCATTTGCGCTGCCAGCAACAATCTCGGCAGCACGCTCTCGCCAAGAACGACGGACCCAGAAGCGCGAAATTTCCATTTCGATCGCAATATCTCACCCACCCTACAACGTCCGAACACCATAGACGCGAATGCCACTCCCTTCAACCCGCTTATATGCGTATACAACAAGAGTCAGATCACTCTCAACGCCATCTATTATCAAATCAAGCTGAATTCTCTTACTGAAATCCGATGGTGCCTCAGGGTTTATTTCATATAAATTAGCGCGCTCAATGATGTATTCGCGATCAGGAATGCCAACCCTTTTTAGCGCACGTTCATCCAGAACGTCCCCACACAGATACTCCAAAATCCCTCGCTTGATGCCCTCCGATGCCTTGATGTCGAGATTTCCATCGGAAATCAATTTCTCGAAATTATTTTCCGAGAAACATTTACATATTTTGGATATCTCGAGCAGCATGTCTTCCGCAACCCACTTACTCACGCCAGCACCTCCTAGTTGAACACTTGGCTCGACGCTTCGCTGCATATGCGCCACCTACACACCCCTGACGCTGCAACTGTGTTGCAACATGGCGCTCCGTCCCAATTTCGTGACATGGCCCCGTCAATCGCACAGAGAGCGCGGCGCTCGCGGACCATCCAAATAGTCTCCCGCCAGCCCATCGTTCCGTTCAATTCTCAACTCAATTTTTCGAAAATGACCGGCTACCTCAAGTGCTCACGAAAGACGCCACATCTTCTAGCGTTGTATCCAGGATGGCTCATCCCCGTAACAATAAATAATCGAATAGGCGCTCGAATACTGACCACCGAAAGCAAACCTCTTATTCAACACGTCAACAGGGGTGAAGATCATGCCAACCCGCCTCATATGCCGTATCAACGGGCTCATGGAATTGATTACCGGAGAATCAATATTTGGTGACCTTTGACTTCCATCCGGTGACAATGACGACAAGTAATAGTACGGGCCAACAAGCGACACCCGCAATACGAAATCATCGGCATCACCCGTCAACAAATACCCATAACTCACGTCGGAGTTGGGTTCCGTATCTTCCGAGAAATCGTAGTTCCCCTCAAGAAACCGAATCACGTCAGGGTATTTTTCTGCCGAAAAATGCAATTTTACGAAAGAGTAGTCCGGCGACTCGAAACTCCCATACGAATCGATCACGAAGCGTGAAAACCTCTCCCAGTCAAAATGTGAATCATGGGGGCTCCTTGTCTTCGGGGTGTCCATTTATTCTTTCTCCATTTTCGTGATGGACGTGCACTGAGGCCTGGCCTGGAAGCTGCATCTGCAAATCACAGCGGCATGAGATCGGCTTGCCGCACTATCCCATCCCGAAGAGCGAATCGACAACATTCTTGATCCACTTCGCCACATCGCTCCCGGCAACTTTCCTCCGCCCCGCAATTCTTCTCAGAAGAATGATCGACCACACGACAGCAAAGCCAATGGCGACACATATGCTTAAGAACGAAAATGCACTCATGACAATGAAGGAGTTCCAATTTCTTCGCGACGCACGCACGCACGCACGCACGCACGCACGCACGCACGCACGCACGCACGCACGCACGCACGCGAAACGAGTGTGCACGAGACTTGTGGGTTTGTGGCCTGGCACCTTGGCACGGACGTATCGCACGACCTCGTGAGACCGATCATCTCGCCCCCTTCATTTCGCATAACGCCGATCGGCCGCGCATTCGTGACCCGTAGTTCAATCAGCGCGAAACAGATGTCGCAGGCAGTTTTTCAGTTCTCGTCCGCCGACACTCGCCCCATCCAAGGCAATTTCGACCCTGTGCTCGGCTTGCGCTCGCACGAATGCTTCCGGTGGAGTCACCTCAAGAACAAGCAGGTTTTCCGAGTAATTGAATCTAATTGACTCAAATTCAGCACCATTAGCTTGATCGAAAAGCTCGCAATAAATCTTGCCTCCACTCTCCTCTCGCGCAAGATCGATATATTGACCGGCAGGTCCCCACTTGATGAACAAGGACGAACGTCCTTCATCATCGCTGAGACTCGTCTCAACAAATTGCGCTTTGACCATGATCGTCATTCGAGCCCCCATCACCTATTAGTTACAGTCGCGGTTCAGCGTCGTAGTCGATGCGTCACCTGATTGCCGGTGCAGTCCTTGACGAAGGCGAGACAAAAACATGGGCATGTCGTTCGTACGCTTCGAGCAGCGTATGTCCGCACATCAAGTCACGGTAGCGCGTGACCCTCGGGCGGGTCATCATGCGTGCTTCCCGCACTCGGCAGCGGATACTCGAGACTTCGCCCGTTGCATCGTGATAAACGAGCTTCGCTCCGTCGATATCAAAGCGCCCGCCTTACAAGGTTGGCTTATCACTACCGCAGAATGAACCAAGGGCGGCAAATTCAGCCCATTTCCACTAACGCATGTAGACCGTCTTGAGAAGCGCCTCACCTTCGATCGCGTAAATATACGTTACACCACGTCCATTCCGATACATTCCCTGGTCCGCAACCTCAAATGGCACCCCATCGACTTCATATGCCGGAAGAGGGGTAAATGTGACCGAGACCAAACTCTCACCGCCTCCAATATCGACCGAAACTTTGTAGCAGCTTAAAGGCCACTGATCCTTCGACAACTTCTTAAATTCAGCCAAAGCCAGACCAAATATCTTGAAGCAATCACCTCTGAACGAGTAGTCACTTGGATACCTGGTCACCAACTCCAGAATATCATCTTGGCTATAGCTCACACGCACCTCCCATGACTGTATAAACCTTGATCTTGCCGCTTGGTGTACCTGGATATGAACGATAGCACTTGCTTTTGAGCACCGCTCAAGAAGCAAATCTACGCCATCGTGGCGACTCCTGAATCGATTAGCAGTTTGATTCTCAATTTCCCGGCATCACCTTCCTTCGGGCCCCGGAAGGTACGGAGGACTCAGACTGCGAACGAAGCACGGAGCGTGAGCGCTACCGATAGTCAGTGTCGACGTTCTGAAAATCCCATATCGCGAGATTGCGGACTATGCGAATAGCGCTGGCGAAACGAGCCTCCATACTTCACGTCAGCACAATCAGCTGAAGTAGAGATGGACCAATTTCCCGTACTCGGGAGAATATTTCCTGAAACTACCCAACGGCTTCTCATCGAGCCGATCCATTGTGGCCGCTATACCCCGCGTTATCAATTTTTCGTTTCCAACGGACGCATAATCCACCCCCAGGACCGCATACCCCGACCTTACGTTTCTTCGACCGAACCGGATAACTGAATACTTACCCAACACAATTGCGCCATCTTTTCTGTCATCAGAGAAATAGAGATGAGCATCATCCCTCAGCGAACTGAATTTACGCCCACCCGAAATTTTCTTGAGCAAAGCCATCAACCCTACACCCGGGCCAAAATCGACCGAACCTCCAACACAATCCGCCCCGAGGTAATATAACTTATACAGCGAATTAATTTCCCTATTCCCATGATTAACATGTATATGTTTTTCATACGCATGAAAATCAGAACCTTCCCCCACAACATCGAAGCCCCCACCCTCGAGCCGCAGCTTGCTTTCATCCTCACCGCGGATCAACCTACCTGGATCACCACCATTAAACTGCAGCAGCGCATCAATAATTTCAGAAAACTGGATCACCATCGCTGTTTAATTAGAAATATGAGTCGCACCAGATTCACCACGATTGCCGAGAATCTCTGCAACCTTTTAGAGTTCTGATGCTCGATTTGCATTTGGATATGCATCCACACCGGCCAGCGCAGCCTTGGCCACCGTCTACACGTTCAACGTCACCACATCCAGCTACACGGTGGCCATCGCGTGCACCCATAGAGGCGCCGTACCTGATGCAACAGTTTCTGCAGCCTTCAGCAAACCCGTAGCCTTCGGAAAGGCATCCCTCATCTGTTGAACTGCATCAGGAACAACAACCAGGCAGGACGGAAATCCTGGGTGGATTGACCTTTTTGCTGGCTCTTTCAAACGGTGGTTATCAATCGAGTTACCCCCAGCGGCCCCGGGGAAGAAGCTGACCATTCAGCCCAAGCGGATCGATCCACTGCACCGGATTGGGTGCGTACTGGAAGACGTTGCCCCCTCGCGAGTCCGATCGGATCCTTCGACACGTAGCGCCACGACGCCGGATCATCGTACCGGTGTCAGTTATCGCGCAGCCCTGTCTATTTCGCTCTCCAGAGCCCGCGTCACGGCACCAGTATGTCGTACAGATACAGCGTCGGCTGTGCCGCGTTGTCCTTCTTCACTCGAAGGATCATGAACGCGTCCGAACGCCCCCCTTCCGAGAAGATGGGTACCTCGATGGATAGCCCGTCCGATTGGTGTCCGCCAATTTCGAATACATACCCATTCATCAGCGCCTCATCCGGGATCGGACGGACCGCCTCCCCACACAAGCAGGATCTCAGCGCAGCTCGGTACTCCGATGCCGTGCCTGGTGCGGCGAGTCCCTGGCGCACCAGTTCCTCAAAGTGGTCATGGATCAATGCGTCGTAGATTTGCCTCACTAACGGGGCATGCATCGGATAGTCCACCAATTTACGTTCCACGCTACCTCCTATCCCCGATTCTTTTCGGTTCGCATTGGCGTCTTTCCATTGAACCCGATGTTTTCGAAATAGGGAACGTAGGGTGGGCAGCAGCCACGCCAGCCGTCCGCCACATCCATGAAATCGATCTCAATCAGGGCCAATTCGACTTCCGGCGCGGCGCGGTTGCGAGTAGTGTCTACGTGCCCGTATTGCGGCCCGCCGCGCCCGACCGGTGCCCGGCGCTTACCCCACTCCCCGCTGACCACTGGAGATCTGCGATGAAACGTTCGAAGTTCCTGCTATCGGGCCTGCTGCTTGCGTCGGCCCTCGGCTTCACGGCGGTCGCCGCGCACGCGGACGACCTGCTCGACTCGGTCAAGAAAGCCGGCGTGCTCCGGGTCGGCCTCGAAGGCACCTATCCGCCGTTCAACTCGCGCGGCACGTCGGGCCAGCTCGAGGGCTTCGACGTCGACGTCGCGAACGCCGTCGCCGGCAAGCTCGGCGTGAAGACGCAGTTCGTCCCGACCGAATGGAGCGGCATCATCGCCGGCCTGCAGGCCGGCAAGTTCGACGTGATCGTCAACCAGGTCACGATCACGCCGCAGCGCAAGGAAGCGCTCGACTTCAGCCAGCCGTACACGTACTCGGCCGCGCAGCTGATCCAGCGCAAGGACGACACGCGCAACTTCAAGTCGCTCGACGACTTCAAGGGCAAGAAGCTCGGTGTGACGCTCGGTACCAACTATGACCAGATGGCACGCACCGTGCCGGGCATCGAGGTGCAGACGTATCCGGGCGCGCCGGAGAAGCTGCGCGACCTCGCCGCGGGCCGGATCGAGGCGACGCTCGACGACCGCCTGATGCTGCCGTACATGATCAAGACGTCGAACCTGCCGCTGCGCGCGGGCGCGGTGCTGAACGGCGGCAAGCAGGAAATGGCGATCCCGTTCCGCAAGGGCAACCCGAAGTTCGAGAAGGCGATCAACGACGCGCTCGATTCGCTGCGCAAGGACGGCACGCTGAAGAAGATCTCGATGCACTGGTTCGGCAGCGATGTGACCGTGCCGGTCGCGCAGTAAGCGGCCCGGCACTGCAACGCGTCACGCCCTTCGTCTCGATGAAGGCGTGACGCGCCGCCTCAGGCCGCTTCGTCGAAGCGCGCCAGCAGCATCTGGCCGATCGGTGTCAGCGCCGGGCGCGCGGCCACGGCATTCATGCGCACCTGCGTATCGTCGACCAGCCGCTTCTCGACCAGCACGGCGAAGGCCGGATTCGACGGATCGACGCTGTCCGGCGCACGCGCGACGCGCAACAGCATCGAGAATTCATGCGGACTCAGCATGGTCCCTGTCTCCTGATCGTCCGCGGTCCGGTTCGAGCCGGCGTCGATCGTATTTTCGAATGAAATGGCGCGATGCATGACCGCTGCGCCGCCGGGAGCGAGATCCCGATCGGCCCCCGACTGCGACGCGGGCACGTCGTCGCGAGCGGGTTGCGCACGTTCCCGGTCCGGCGGTGCCGCCGCGACGGGAACGTGCAACGTTATGGGCGCACCATGACGCGACCGTGACAGGAAAACGGGGCGCAAATCGATGCGCGTCATACGCCGTTCCGGTTCGATGCCCCTACGATTGACGAAGACGAGCCGCATCGCTTGTCAGGCCGTCAGTTGCCCGCTCGCGGGCCGTTTCGCGCCCTTCATCGCGGATCGACCGAATACGGGAAACCCCCACGCCCCGATCCGTTCGCATGGCGCATGCAGCGCACGACCACGTTCACCGCGCGCCCAAGCGTCATCCCGATGAGCACGCCCCATACCGCGAACGACAGCATCACGAAGCCGCTCGTCGCCGCCCACGGTGCATGCACGGCGACCGCGTAATGGATGCCCGTTTCGGCGACGAACGTCAGCATCAGCGTGACGAGCAGGCTCGCGTCGCCGGGCAGGCGCACGCGCAGGCCCGACGACGCCGGACGGTACTCGAGCCGCCACCGGCCCGCGTGCAGCCAGCCCAGCGCCGCTCCCCCCAGGACGGTTGCCAGTGCGATCGCGTTCGCGTCGATGCCGGCATGCGGGAAGAGTCCGTTCAGGCTGACGATCCCGAGCATGCCGAAAGCGACCGGCGAGATCAGCGGTCGTGCAGCCGGCACCTCGCGCGGGAAACAGCGCTTGATGCCGATATAGAGCAGCACGCAGAACATGACGTACACGTAAGGCTTCAGGTGAAGGAGCGTGGACATGGTCGGAGTCGCCTGATAGAAGTGGACACGGCAACACCGTACTGCCCGGCCCCGACAGGCGGTACGGTTTGCGACGGGAGGCAGGAATTCGCAGACGAGTTGCGCGTCGCGGCGACGATCGTTCAGCGGATCGGGACGACCGATGCGCGCACGCATCCGGCAACCGGCGTCGTTCGGACGGACCCAAAGGTCCGCCTTCGCCGGGACAGTCGGCGCGTCGTGCCCGACGCGAAACCGGCAACATCCCGTGTCCTTCCGCAGCCCCTTCCACTACACTCGTGACGGAAACGGGCCAACCGTCGGCGGCCGAAGCACTTCGTCGAAGCCGCGCGCCGTTCGTCGCAATACGCACGCGGTCGGCCCGACCGGCAGTAAGGTCAGGCCATCCGCGCATCGCGCGCCTTCCCTCACCCGACACCATGCGAGCCACATCCGACCCATCGCCGATTCCGCAGCCACCCGCCGGCGCCGCGCCGCGGCTGCTGCGCGATCCCGCCGCGCTGCTCGCGTTTGCGTGCTTCAACTCGGTCGTCGGGCTGGGGTTCTGGGCCATCCATTTCAACGAACCGCTGCTGCCCTACCTCGTCGTCGCCAACGCGATCGGTTTCTGCGCGCTGCTGTTCAGCTATGCCGCCGACCGGCTGCTGCCGCGCAAGCCGGGGCTCGCACTGAAGACCGTCGTGATCGCGCCGGCCAGCGTACTTATCGGTTTCGAGATCTCGGCAACGATCGTCGGCGGGAACGTGCCGCACGTGTTCGGGCGCGCCCGCATCGGAACGTGGGACAACTACGGGCCGTCGTTGCTCATCTCGGCGATCCTGTTCGTGTGCGTGTCGCTGTTCCTGCAGTCCATGCGCATGCGTGCGACGCTCGAGACCGAGCGCCGCGAAGCCGCCGAAGCGCGCCAGGCCGAGACGGCCGCGCGCCTGGCGCTGTTGCAGGCGCAGATCGAGCCGCACTTTCTGTTCAATACGCTCGCGAACGTGCAGAGCCTGATCGAGCGCGATCCGGCTCGCGCATCGACGATGCTCGACAGCCTGAACCGCTACCTCCGTGCGAGCCTGCGACGCACGCGCGATGCGACGTCGACGCTCGGCGAGGAGCTCGAACTCGTCGAGGCGTTGCTGAAGATCGCGTCGATCCGGCTCGGCGAGCGGCTTTCGTATGCGATCGACGTGCCGGCGGATCTGCACGCGCTGCCGTTCTCGCCGCTGCTGCTGCAACCGCTCGTCGAAAATGCGCTGCTGCACGGAATCGAGCCGTCGATCGACGGCGGCGTGATCGTGATTCGCGGCCGGATGCGCGGCGACCGGCTCGAACTGAACGTGATCGATACGGGTGTCGGCCTCGGCAACGGCGACACGCGCCTGCATGGCGGCGTCGGGCTGGCCAACGTGATGGCGCGCATCCGGACGCTGCACGGCGAGCGCGGCCGCGTCTCCGTCGAGACCAACGCCGCCGCCGCGCATGGCGTCACCGCGACCCTGCTGATTCCGATCGACTGACATGCCGACCGCCCTCATCGCCGATGACGAACCGAACCTGTCCGCGTCGCTCGCGCAGCGGCTGGGCACGCTCTGGCCCGAACTGGACATCGTCGCGATGCCGCGCAACGGCATCGAAACGCTGGCCGCGCTGAACGCGTCGCCACGCCCGGACATCGCGTTTCTCGACATCCGCATGCCCGGCATCGACGGGCTGAAGCTCGCTGCGCTCGTACCCGACGTGCATGTCGTGTTCGTCACGGCCTACGACGAATATGCGGTCGATGCGTTCGATCGTGCCGCGGTCGACTACCTGCTGAAGCCGGTGACGGACGAGCGGCTGCTGCGCTGTATCGCGAAGCTGCAGCGCGGCGGGCCGGCGCTCGCGCAAACCGATGCGCTCACGCAGGCGGCGCAAGCGAGAGACGCGGCGCCGATCCGCTGGCTGACCGTGGGCGTGAAGGATGCGACGCGGCTCGTATCGGTCGATGACGTGCTGTATTTCCAGGCATCGGAGAAATACACGGAAGTGGTCACGGCCGGCGAACGGCTCGTGATCCGCACGCCGTTGAAGGAACTGATGCAGCGGCTCGATCCGGAGCGGTTCGCGCAGGTGCATCGCGGCGTGATCGTTGCGTATGCAGCGATCGATCGTGTCGAGCGCGATCTGTTGGGAAGGTTGCGGATTCGCGTGCACGGGCAGCGGGAGATGCTGCCGGTCAGTCGGGCGTATGCGGGGTTGTTCAGGCAGATGTGATGGGAGTCGGCTGGCGGCCGGGGCGACAGGATTACGTTCTGACAGATCGTGGACGACGCGTTGGCAAACCGTGCCGCATCCAACACAATCACGCGAACATCCCGCATTCGGCGGCGTGGCATCGCCCAAGCACGACGCCCCATCCGGCTGACCCGTCATGAAAACACTACGTGGAATGACAACGTGCGTGGTCGCAGCGCTCGTGAGCGGCTGCGTGACCACGCCGAATCTCGTCGACGAGAGCGTGGCCGGCATCACGCCGACGCACGCGAGCGGGATCCTGATCGTCGTGGACGGCAAGATCTTCGATTCGCCGTCATTCGGCAGCGAGGGCCGCGCCTATCTGGCAGGACTCGGCGAAGGCATCCAGGGCACGCTGACGGACATCCCGACGCAGCTCGTCGAGCTCGACGTGATGAAGTTCGTCGATCCGATACCGCATGCGCTGGACGCGATGCATCCGAGTCACGTGGTTCGCCTGTACACGGCGTCCGACTTGCGCCGCAACGACACGCCCGTGAGTGCGACGTGGCAGATGACCGTATCCGACGTCAAGATGACGCCGGTCGCGCCGACCGGCGAAAAGCCGGCGGGGACGCGCTACACGTTCAAGCCGATCTACAAGGCGCGCGCCGATGGCGACACGTGCGTCGATTCCGACAGTCTCGCGAAGCAATGCGGGGCGGCGATGGGAAAGGTACTCGGCGAGGCGCTGCGCGCCGCGCATGTGATGCAGATCGGCGCAGGGACGTAGGCGAAATGGCTTTCGCTGCTGACGATCACCTTGTCAACCCGGAAGACCGGGCTCCGAGCAGCGTCCAACCCTCAAGTTTCTTTAAAAGAATCCGATAGTAAGGCGATTGTTTGGTGAATATCGGGGCCACCGGGCGCGGCAGCTTGCCCAGGTTCGGCGCGGCGTAGGTATTGCCTCGGCCCAACATTCACGACACCCACGATCGAATGCCCGACAACATCCGATAACCAATCGGATTGGGGCCCGTATTTTTTAAAGAAACCTCGGCTATTTTGGGAGACGATATGAGGAAAATTCTGCTGGCGGCCTTGATCTTTACAGCCGCTCAATCGGCGATGGCTCAATGCTCGATTACAAGCAATCGAAGCGATACCGTCGGGAAATTGCTTCAAAGTCGAGGCTGGAATTTCCGAAATTTCGATGTCGTTTGCGAGAAACTGAAGCGCGCCAATGCTGTCATCAATATTAGCGGCGACGCCTCCGTTCTTGCCGGCATGTCGTATGGCTGGGCGCTTTTGACCGTCGCCGACAGGAAAACCGGATTGGGTATCAACGACTATACCGCCGGACATACCATAATGAACACTTATGCCAGCCAAGACAAAGCCTATGATTTGCTATACGAAGCAATCAACGAGGCCGCCAATAATTGGGACGGCCTGGATAACGCGCTGGCTACGTTGAATGAGAAGCGGAAGAAGTTTGGCGCTTCAAATTAGTTTCGACACCATGTAACGGGCACGTACAGCGGTCACCGACACGTGCACGCGCACGGCCCATGGCGTCGCCGTTTGACGCCTCCGTCTCGCCATAGCCACGGTGACTGTGGACGTCGCCCACTCGAATGATTCCTCGCATGGTGGTTATCCGGTCGTCAGTAGGAATAGCCCTGCATGCCGTAGTTGGTGTCGTGGCGACGTCCCCACCACGGCAGATACGCATTGTTCTCGCCCCGCGCGCGGAACCAGTCCTTGTCCGGATCGATCGGCGTGATTCTCGATGGCGGAACCACCACCACCGCCGTCGGGTGCTGCGCATCCGTCGTCCCCGCCACCAGCACCTTCTCGTCCAGGTGATTCGCTCGACCGATTGCAAGCACCACGTCCGTTAATGCCGTACCAGCGCCCATCGGGCCTAGAAGCGCCGGCGTATTGAATGTCTGCTCGCGAAAGTTGTAGTCCGGCAGCACTTCCGTCAGTGTCTGCGACAACGCGCCGATCCGTTCCGACGATGCTTCGCCGCCGCCCGCGTCATGCACCACGAAGTTCAACGATGGCACCGTCACGCCCGCGTTGCGCGCCGCACTGTCGATCGTGGCCTTCCACGCCTGTACCGTACGCGTGGCGCCGGCCTTTGCCTCGTAGTCCTTGACGTTGCTCGTCGCCGCTCGACCGATCCACGCCAGCGGCTCACGCTCCGTCTTGAAGTTCGGCCCGACGAGAAACAGCACCACCATGTTCTCGTTGATCTGCGCGTCTTTCGGCGGGAAGCTCGGCGCGTCCCAGTTCATCACCCAGGCGCTCTTGTCCGGGTTCGCCTGCAGGTACTCCAGTGCGCGGTTCAGCGACGTGAAGCCGGCGTTTGCACCGCCCTGGTTGACGTGGACGTCGGGGGGCGTGTTCTTGCTCCAGAGATCCAGGAAATATTTATTCCCGATGTTGAATTCACTGACGATGCTCTGTTGCAGATAGGCCTGAGCCTCGCCAGCATTCAATCTATCCGGCACGGCAAACTCCACACGGATACCGGCCAACTCGCGCCAGTCATCCTTATTCCTGGACTTGACCGTGTAGAAATACTTGGCGTTCATCACATAGCGATCACCGAACAGTCCGAGCACTTTACCGACGTATTTGTGATAGAAGCCGTTGAATGTTTCCTCTCCGTGGTTGCCGTATACCAGCGCACCAATTGACTGGAGCTTCGAAAATTTCTGCGGCATCGTCCGAACCATATCGTCGTTCTTGTTCGGCTGGACAAGACCCATTGTCCAGAGAACCTGCCATTCCGTCGGATAGTCACGACGCTGCAACGGATTCAACCACTGCAGCCCTACAACCTGCGCTACGAACGGCGTCGCACTATCGCCCGCATTCGCAACCGTTGTGTCTTTTTGCGCCGGAGTAGCCGCCTGTACTGGCGCAGCCATCATGATCGTCGACACCACAAACGTCAGAATCCCAACCATCGATGGCACTATCAACACTCGCTTCATCCAATCTCCCATGCTCAATTCGCCATGAGGCTTATGCCCAGCGAAAGCACCCAAGCTGTCGTTGTGCCATTCCGGGTAACCCTCCGGCACATCGCTCGTGCCGTCTTCGCCCTTCATGTTGCCTCCGTCGCCCACCTACGCCGGGCGACCGTCACGGCGCGCGCGCATTCGCAGGATCGCGTGATCTTCATAACATTGAGACGCGTCGCTAGCGCGATCACCTCTGGCTACATCGTCAGTCGAATCCGACTGGCAGGATCCGATCAGTAGGAATAGCCTTGCATGCCGTAGTTGGTGTCATTGCGACGTCCCCACCACGGCAGATACGCATTGTTCTCGCCCCGCGCGCGGAACCAGTCCTTGTCCGGATCGATCGGCGTGATTTTCGATGGCGGAACCACCACCACCGCCGTCGGATGCTGCTCATCCGTCGTCCCCGCCACCAGCACCTTCTCGTCCAGGTGATTCGCTCGACCGATTGCAAGCACCACGTCCGTCAATGCCGTACCGGCTCCCATCGGACCCAGCAGTGCCGGCGTATTGAACGTCTGCTTGCTGAAGCTGTAGTCCGGCAGCACTTCCGTCAACGTCTGCGACAACGCGCCGATCCGCTCCGACGCCGCCTCGCCTCCGCGGCCTGCATCGTGCACCACGAAGTTCAGCGACGGCACCGTCACGCCCGCGTTGCGCGCCGCACTGTCGATCGTGGCCTTCCACGCCTGTACCGTACGCGTGGCGCCGGCCTTTGCCTCGTAGTCCTTGACGTTGCTCGTCGCCGCTCGACCGATCCACGCCAGCGGCTCACGCTCCGTCTTGAAGTTCGGCCCGACGAGAAACAGCACCACCATGTTCTCGTTGATCTGCGCGTCTTTCGGCGGGAAGCTCGGCGCGTCCCAGTTCATCACCCAGGCGCTCTTGTCCGGGTTCGCCTGCAGGTACTCCAGTGCGCGGTTCAGCGACGTGAAGCCGGCGTTTGCACCGCCCTGGTTGACGTGGACGTCGGGGGGCGTGTTCTTGCTCCAGAGATCCAGGAAATATTTATTCCCGATGTTGAATTCACTGACGATGCTCTGTTGCAGATAGGCCTGAGCCTCGCCAGCATTCAATCTATCCGGCACGGCAAACTCCACACGGATACCGGCCAACTCGCGCCAGTCATCCTTATTCCTGGACTTGACCGTGTAGAAATACTTGGCGTTCATCACATAGCGATCACCGAACAACCCGAGAAGCTTACTAACGTATTTGTGGTAAAAACCTTGGAACGTTTCAGTGCCTTGATTGCCATACGCCACCCCGGCGACCGACTGTAGCGTCGTAAACGACTTCGGATCCGTCCGAACCATGTCGTCGTTTTTATTGGGTTTAGCGAGCCCCATGGTCCACAAAACCTGCCATTCAGTTGGATAGTCACGCCGCTGCAGTGGGTTCAGCCACTCGAGCCCGACGACTTGCGCAATGAACGGCGAAGCGCTTTCGCTCGCAACCAATACTTCGGCATCTTTCTGCGTCACAGTCGCCGCTTGCGCAGGCGTTGCCGTCATGATGGTCGATACCACAAACGTCAGAATCGCCGCCAAGGACGGCACTATCAACATTCGCTTCATCCAATCTCCCATGCTCAATTCGCCATGAGGCTTATGTCCAGCGAAAGCACTCGAGCTGTCGTTGTGCCATTCCGGGTAACCCTCCGGCACATCGCTCGTGCCGTCTTCGCCCTTCATGTTGCCTTCGCGACCGTCACGTCATGCGCGCATTCGCAGGATTTCGCGATCTTCGTAACGTTGCGCCGCTTCGCTAGCTCAATCACCGCTGGCTACATCGTCAGTCGAATCCGACTGGCAGGATCCGGTCAGTAGGAATAGCCCTGCATGCCGTAGTCGGTGTCGTGGCGACGCCCCCACCACGGCAGATACGCATTGTTCTCGCCCCGTGCGCGGAACCAGTCCTTGTCCGGATCGATCGCCGTGATTTTCGACGGCGGCACCACCACCACCGCCGTCGGATGCTGCGCATCCGTCGTCCCTACCACCAGCACCTTCTCACCAAGGTGATTCGCTCGCCCGATCGCCAGCACCACGTCCGTCAATGCCGTACCGGCTCCCATCGGACCCAGCAGTGCCGGCGTATTGAACGTCTGCTTGCTGAAGTTGTAGTCCGGCAGCACTTCCGTCAACGTCTGCGACAACGCGCCGATCCGCTCCGACGCCGCCTCGCCTCCGCGGCCTGCATCGTGCACCACGAAGTTCAGCGACGGCACCGTCACGCCCGCGTTGCGCGCCGCGCTGTCGATCGTGGCCTTCCACGCCTGCACCGCACGCGTAGTGCCGGCCCTCGCCTCGTAGTCCCTGACGTCGCCCGTCGCCGCTCGACCGATCCACGCCAGCGGCTCACGCTCCGTCTTGAAGTTCGGCCCGACGAGAAACAGCACCACCATGTTCTCGTTGATCTGCGCGTCTTTCGGCGGGAAGCTCGGTGCGTCCCAGTTCATCACCCACGCGCTCTTGTCCGGGTTCGCCTGCAGGTAATCCAGTGCACGGTTCAGCGACGTGAAACCCGCGTTTGCACCACCCTGGTTGACGTGGACGTCCGGCGGGGTATCCCGACTCCAGAGATCTTTGGCTGACGGATTTCCAATCTCATAGTTGTCGATGAATTCGCTTTGGAGGAACGTCTTTGCCTCTACCGGATCGAGCCGCTGCGGGATGGCTAACTCGATACGCATTCCCGCCAACTCACGCCAGTCATCTTTATTCCTGGACTTGACCGTGTAGAAATACTTGGCGTTCATCACATAGCGATCACCGAACAACCCAAGCAGCTTACTGACGTATTTGTGATAAAAGCCTTTGAACGTTTCCTCTCCGTGGTTGCCGTATACCAGCGCACCAATTGACTGGAGCTTCGAAAACTTCTGCGGCATCGTCCGAACCATATCGTCGTTCTTGTTCGGCTGGACAAGCCCCATTGTCCAGAGAACCTGCCATTCCGTCGGATAGTCGCGTCGCTGCAATGGATTCAACCACTCGAGTCCGACAACTTGCGCTACAAACCGCGCAACACCTTCGTTCGTATTCGACACTGCGGCATCTTTCTGCATTACGGTATCCGCACGCGCAGGCGTCACCGTCACGATGATCGACACAACAAACGCCAGAACGGCTTCCAGGGTTGGCACTATCAACAGTCGCTTCATCCATTCTCCCGCGCTCAATTCGCCTCGAGGCATATGTGCTGCGAAAACACTCCAGCTGCACATGATACCCATCGTGACAATCCACCTGCAGGACAAGATAAATATCGATCTTGATTCATCCACCCGATTTTTATAAATATCTCAGCAGTACCAAGCAACGATTTTAAAAAATGAGCGCCCGAAAAAACGTCGACACGAATATTCACGCGGGCTACCGAACACGTCCCTAGCAAAGGAAACTTGAATACGGCAAAGGGCCATGCAAACATTGCGTCGCCCTATGTTTCGGAATATTGCGCGTGAATACAGTCGAATCTCGCGGATCCGGCAACATTCGAGCACGAGCGCGCCGCGCCGCCATACGCAATCAGCCGCCCCAAGGTCCGTCGACAGATCCTTCAACCCCGAATCGCAGATCACCGCGGCAATCGTCTCGCCACGCACCTCGTCGGCCAACCGGTGTTGGCTTGCGACCGGGGCAACAGGATCACGTTCCGACAGAACATGGACGGCGCATTTGCAAAGCCGCGCCACATCCAGCACGTTCGCGCGAACACGCTGTATCTACCGCTCCGCAGATCAGCCGCCAGAAGCGCCTGACGACACCCGTCAAGCCACCGACACCCGGGCAAGGCGGTGCGCTAAGTGCGAGGCGCTTGCCCCGGAAGATCGTCACGCCGATCGTCGTTGCTCCGCGGCCGACGTCCTGGCAGCACCGGCAAGCAGCGTTGCAACGCGTCGAACACGTGCAGCAGCCCACGTTTGAGCGGGCCCGCAATGGGCTTCTCGACGACCACGTGCACCAACAGCGCGGCCACGATCGCCGCTGCGACCACGACCCAAAACATCGCGACCTGATCGACAGCCGTGCCCACTCGATTGAACAGCATGTAGCCGACGTGCTGATGAATCAGGTACAGCGGGTAGCTGACCGCGCCGAACCAGACCCACCGCGGGCTCGCGAGCATCGGCGTGCGACGCAACGCGAGCACGAGCATCACGACGAAGAACGCGGTCATCACGATCGCCACGATTGCCGGATTCAGCGGATGCTTGAGGTGCTCGCTGAAATACGGCAGGAGTCGGGATTCGTGGTAAAGCGACAGCACCCAGGCCGCACCGACGAGCAGGATGCGCGAGGGCGACAGGCCACGCTCGCGGATCAGGAAGATGGCGGCACCCGCGATGAAGAAGCCCGCATAATCCGTGACCAGGAACGCCTGGAGCTTGACGATCTGGTGCCACTCGACCCACACCGTCGCAATCAGCCACGCGAACAGCCAGCGCTCGGCGCGACGGATCTGGCCAATGAGGAGCAGGATCCCGACCAGCCGGTAGAACCGCAGCTCCGCCCCCAGGGACCAATACGCGCCGTCGATCGAGTCGGTGCCGAATCCGCCGCCGAGCATCACCATGTTCACGAGGTATTGCGGCCACGTCGCAACGAAACGATCGCCCCCGATCGCGAGCGTCACGAGAAAGGTGATCGTGCAGCAGGCCCAGAAAGCCGGCAGCAGGCGGGAGGCGCGCGACGCGATGAACCGCTTGATGCTTCCGTCACCCGCCGTCATCAGGATCACGAAACCGCTGATCATGAAAAACAGGTGCACGCCGAGGTAGCCGTACTTCGCGACCGGCTCGAGTGCCGGATAGTGCATGGTGGTCATGTCGTCGGCCGCGTATCCCCGGAACGCGTAGTGAAAGAACACGACGGCCACTGCGGCAACGAAGCGAAACAGGTCAAGCTCGGGAATTCGAGAGGACTTCACGGTCGATTCCTGTCGGAATTGTCGTTGCGGATTGCGCCGGCCCGGCGGCGGCTGGTCTTCGCACCGCAGCCCATTCGTACCCGTTCGTGCCCGTTCGTAATCGCGAACGAGCGGGCCTGCGAGCACCGCCGCGCCGTGCTGGACAGGCGAGCGATGTTCCGGAAACGCGAAGGGGCTACGCAAACATCGCGTAACCCCTTGTCAGATATGGTGCCGGCTGCAGGACTCGAACCCGCCACCTGATGATTACAAATCAACTGCTCTACCAGATGAGCTAAGCCGGCGTAGCGCGAGATTCTACCTCATTTCACGATCTTGAGGCGAGGTCTGCTGCCACCTTTCGAGCCGTCGCCGTCGGTTTTCGGCGGTTCGTCTGCACCTTCGGACGGTTCCTCGTTCGCGCCGCGCTCGGCAACCGGCGTCAGCGTCGACGAAGACTCGTCACGCTGCACGTCGTCGGCCTGCGCAGCTTCGTCGTCGAACGCGCCAGAATCCTCGCCTTCGCCCGCGACCGCATCGACCTGGAACGCCATGCCCTGCCCGTTCTCGCGCGCATAGATCGCGAGCACGTTGGCAACCGGAATCTCGATCTTGTGCGCTTTCCCGGAGAACCGGGCCGTGAATTCGATCCACTCGTTGCCCATCTGCAACTGGCTCGTCGCCTCGAAGCTGATGTTGAGCACGATCTCGCCGTCACGCACGAACTGACGCGGCACGCGCGTCGAGTTGTCGACCCTCACCGCGATATGCGGCGTGTAACCGTTATCGGTGCACCACTCGTACAGCGCGCGCAGCAGATAAGGCTTCGTTGAAATCTCTTGCATCACAATCCTCGAACCCGGAGCGGGGGCGCGGCACGCCGCACCGCCCTCTCCGTCATGCCAGCAACATTAACGACGCATGACCTTTTCGGACGGCGTCAGTGCTTCGATATACGCCGGACGGCTGAAGATCCGTTCCGCGTACTTCATCAGCGGCGCGGCGTTCTTCGACAGCTCGATGCCGTAGTGATCCAGGCGCCACAGCAGCGGTGCGATCGCGACGTCGAGCATCGAGAACTCTTCGCCGAGCATGTACTTGTTCTTCACGAAGATCGGCGCGAGCTGCGTCAGGCGATCGCGGATCGCGAGGCGTGCCTTCTCGTGGTTCTTCTCCGCTGCCTTGCCCTTCTCGTTCTCGAGCGTGCTGACGTGGACGAACAGTTCCTTCTCGAAGTTGAGCAGGAACAGGCGTGCACGTGCGCGCTGCACGGGGTCGGCCGGCATCAGTTGCGGATGCGGGAAGCGCTCGTCGATGTACTCGTTGATGATGTTCGATTCGTACAGGATCAGGTCGCGCTCGACCAGGATCGGCACCTGACCGTACGGGTTCATCACCGAAATGTCTTCCGGCTTGTTGAACAGGTCGACGTCACGGATTTCGAAGTCCATGCCCTTCTCGAACAGCACCAGCCGGCAACGCTGGGAGAACGGGCAAGTTGTGCCGGAATACAGAACCATCATGTTTGCGTTTCCTCAAAAAAGCCGAGGGCCGGCACGCGGCGAACCCCTTCCGGGGTTCCACCTTGCGCCGGCCCCACGCCGGTCAGGCGTGATTACTTGATATCTTTCCAGTATGCGGCATTGAGCCGCCAGGCCAGGAAAGTCAGGACACCGAGAAAGATCAGCACCCATACGCCGAGGCGTTTGCGGGTCTGCTGAGCCGGCTCGGACATCCAGGTCATGTACGCCACCAGGTCGGCAACCGCAGCATCATAATCCACCGCGGACAGTGTCCCCGGCGTGACCTGCTGGAAGCCGACGAGCGTATGGACCTTCTCGCCCGTCTCCTCGTCCGTCTTGTCTTCGAATTTGGCGGTGCGCTGCCCCTGCATCTGCCACAGGACATGGGGCATGCCGACGTTCTCGAACACCGCGTTGTTCCAGCCGGTCGGCCGTGTATCGTCGCGATAGAAGCTGCGCAGATACGTATACAGCCAGTCGCGGCCGCGCGCCCGCTCCTCGACCGACAGGTCGGGCGGCGAGGTGCCGAGCCAGTTCTTCGCGTCTTCAGGGCGCATCGCGACGGACATCGTGCTCCCGACCTTGTCGGTCGTGAACAGGAGATTCGTTTCGATCTCCTTCTGGGATATGCCCAGATCCGTCAGACGGTTGTAGCGCATCAGGTTCGCGCTGTGGCAGTTCAGGCAATAGTTTACAAACAATTGCGCGCCGTGCTGAAGCGAAACGAGATTTTCCGTGTTATCGGGCGCCCGGTCGAGCGGAAAATTACCTTCCGCCCGAACCGCCGGCGCCACCAGCAGCGCACACGCGGTCGCCCCGATCAGCGCGAGTGTCGAAAGCAGTTTCTTCATGTCGTTCTCTCCTCGCTCACGTTAATGGGGCTTGAAGCGCACCCGCTCCGGCGGCTGCTTGAACGTACCAAGCGGCGTCCAGACGGGCATGCCGAGGAAGAACGCGAAGTAGATCAGTGCACAGCCCTGCGCGATCAGCGTCGCGACCGGCGATGGCGGCCGTGTGCCGAGGAACGCGAGGGTCAGGAACGCGGCGACGAAGATCCCGAGGAACACCTTGTGGAACAGCGGCCGGTAGCGGATCGACTTCACCGGGCTGCGGTCGAGCCACGGCAGGAAGAACAGCGTGATCACCGCCGAACCCATCACGACGACGCCCCAGAACTTCGACTCCGTCAGGTACATGAACACGACGATCGCCGCGGCCAGCACCGGCAGCCCGGCCTTCCACTTGCCGCGCGCGCGGATCAGCGCGAGCACGCCGAGCAGTGCGATCACGATCATCAGCACGATCTTGAACGGGTCGGTGGTTGCGCGCAGCATCGCGTAGAACGCAGTGAAGTACCAGACCGGCGCGATCTCGGGCGGCGTCTGCAGCGGGTTCGCCGGGACGAAGTTGTTCGCCTCGAGGAAGTAGCCGCCCATCTCCGGCGAGAAGAACACGATCAGCGCGAACACCATCAGGAACACGCACACGCCGAGGAAATCGTGCACCGAGTAGTACGGATGGAACGGAATGCCGTCGAGCGGCACGCCGTTCGCGTCCTTCTTCGCCTTGATCTCGATGCCGTCCGGGTTGTTCGAGCCCACTTCGTGCAGCGCGACCAGGTGCGCGATCACGAGGCCGACCAGCACGAGCGGAATCGCGATCACGTGGAACGCGAAGAAGCGGTTCAGCGTGACGTCCGACACCACGTAGTCGCCGCGAATCCACAGCGACAGGTCGGGGCCGACGAACGGGATCGCCGAGAACAGGTTCACGATCACCTGCGCGCCCCAGAACGACATCTGGCCCCACGGCAGCAGGTAGCCGAAGAACGCCTCGGCCATCAGGCACAGGAAGATCGCGCAGCCGAAGATCCACACGAGTTCGCGCGGCTTGCGGTACGACCCGTAAAGCAGCCCGCGGAACATGTGCAGGTAGACGACCACGAAGAACATCGACGCGCCCGTGGAGTGCATGTAGCGGATCAGCCAGCCCCACGGCACCTCGCGCATGATGTACTCGACCGACGCAAATGCGAGCGTCGAGTCGGGCTTGTAGTTCATCGTCAGGAAGATGCCCGTGACGATCTGGTTGACGAGCACCAGCAGCGCGAGGGAGCCGAAGAAGTACCAGAAGTTGAAGTTCTTCGGCGCGTAGTACTCGGAAACGTGCTTCTTCCAGGTGGACGTGAGCGGGAAGCGCTGATCGATCCAGCCGGTGAGACCTGTCGTGGAGACTTCCTTGTTGTCGACCATCACGCTTCTCCTTTCTCGTCCTTGCCGATCACGAGGGTCGTCGCCGACGTGAACATGTAGGGCGGGATGTCGAGATTCTGAGGCGCCGGCTTGTTCTTGAACACACGGCCGGCGAGGTCGTAGGTCGAACCATGGCACGGGCACAGGAAACCGCCCGGCCAGTCGTCCGGCAGGTTCGGCTGCGGACCCGGCGTGAAGCGTTGGCTTGGCGTGCAGCCGAGGTGCGTACACACGGCCATCACGACGAGAATGTTCTTGCGATCGGCCCGCGAGCGATATTCGTTCGCGCAATACGCGGGCAACGGCATCGTATAGGGCTTTTCGGTGGTCGGATCGGCCACTTCCTTGTCGGCCTTGACCACGTCGGCCAGCATCGCGTCGGTGCGGTTCAGGATCCACACCGGCTTGCCGCGCCACGGCACGGTGACCATTTCACCGGGCTTCAGTCCGCTGATGTCGACTTCGACCGGTGCACCGGCCGCTTTCGCTTTCGCGGACGGCGCAAGCGACGCCGCGAAAGGTATGACGGTGGCTACGCCTCCTACGCCACCTGCTACGGATGTCGCAATCAGCCAGGTACGGCGGCCGCTGTCGACGCGTTTCTCTTCCTTGTCTCGCATCACACGCCCCACTTCTGAGTTGGATTTTCCGTCACGACTTTCCATTCCGCCGCTAGTTTGCTCGAATGGAGTCGCCATTTACAAGGCCCGGAGATGAAAATCCCTTCGAAGTGATTGATAGTTAAGGGTTTTCCCCCACTATCGGAGCGATTAAATCATTTCACTTTTAAGCATTCGCTACATTGCGAAATTTCGATGCGCTGCCGCAAATCCGGCATTCAGACCGGGTTATGGATATCGATAAAAAGGTGTTCGATATCGAATTCTTCGGACAAGTGGGCGCCCAGCGCCTGGATTCCGTAGCGTTCGGTCGCATGGTGCCCTGCCGCAACGAACGCGACGCCGCTCTCGGCGGCCGTATGCGTCACGTATTCGGACACCTCGCCGGTCAGGAACACGTCGGCGCCGGCATCGATCGCCGCATCGAAATAGCTTTGCGCGGCGCCCGTGCACCACGCGATGCGGCGCAGCTGCGTGTCCAAATCGCCGAGCACGAGCGGCGTGCGGCCGAGCGTGCGCTCGACCTTCGCGACGAAGTGCTCGAGCGTGACGGGCATCGGCAGCGTCGCCATCCAGCCGAGGTCGCCTTCGCCGAAACGCTGCTCGCCGATCAGCCCGAGCCGCTCGCCGAGCTGCGCGTTGTTGCCGAATTCGGGATGCGCGTCGAGCGGCAGGTGGAACGCGAACAGGTTCAGGTCGTTCGCGAGCAGCAGCTTCAGCCGCTGGTACTTGCGGCCCGTGATCTGCGGCGGCTCGTTGCGCCAGAAATAGCCGTGATGGACGAGCACGGCATCTGCCCCCCATTCGAGCGCGGCTTCGAGAAACGCGACCGACGCCGTCACGCCGGTGGCGATCTTCTCGATCTTGCGGCGCCCCTCGACCTGGAGGCCATTCGGGCAATAGTCCTTGAAGCGCGCGGTTTCAAGGGTATTGTTCAAGTACAATTCAAGTTCGATCCGATCCATATAAACCTCTAATCCATTCAGATGCTTAGACGCTTCTGGCTGTTCTTCGCGCAGGCGGTTACCGTGCTGCTCGCGCTGATGTTCATCGTCGTGACGCTCAAGCCGCAATGGCTGCAACGGCAAGGACAGCTCGGCAAGCAGCTCGCCACGCCGATCGTTGCGCTGCGGGAAGTCGCGCCGGGCATCGGCGGCGCGCCGGCGACCACGTCGTACGCCGAGGCCGCGCAAAAGGCGATGCCGGCTGTCGTCAACGTCTTCTCCAGCAAGGACGGCTCACTGCCGCCCGACCCGCGCGCGAAAGATCCGCTGTTCCGCTACTTCTTCGGCGACCGCAACGCCCGCAAGCAGCAGGACGAACCGGCTGCCAACCTTGGCTCGGGCGTTATCGTGAGCCCTGAAGGTTACATTCTAACGAACCAGCACGTCGTGGACGGCGCCGACCAGATCGAAGTCGCGCTCGCCGACGGCCGCACGGCCACCGCGAAGGTGATCGGCAGCGATCCCGAGACCGATCTCGCGGTGCTGAAGATCAACATGACGAACCTGCCGACGATCACGCTCGGCCGCTCCGACCAGTCGCGCGTCGGCGACGTCGTGCTCGCGATCGGCAACCCGTTCGGCGTCGGCCAGACGGTCACGATGGGGATCATCAGCGCGCTGGGCCGCAACCACCTCGGCATCAACACGTTCGAGAACTTCATCCAGACCGACGCACCGATCAACCCGGGCAACTCGGGCGGCGCGCTGGTCGACGTGAACGGCAACCTGCTCGGCATCAACACGGCGATCTACTCGCGCTCGGGCGGCTCGCTCGGGATCGGCTTCGCCATCCCCGTGTCGACCGCGCGCACGGTGCTCGAAAGCATCATCACGACGGGCTCGGTCACGCGCGGCTGGATCGGCGTCGAACCGCAGGACGTCACGCCGGAAATCGCCGAGTCGTTCGGGCTGTCGCAGAAATCGGGCGCGATCGTCGCCGGCGTGCTGCAGGGCGGCCCGGCCGACAAGGCCGGCATCAAGCCGGGCGACATCCTGGTCTCGGTCAACGGCGACGAGATCACCGACACGACGAAGCTGCTGAACACCGTCGCGCAGATCAAGCCGGGCACGCCGACCAAGGTGCACGTCGTGCGCAAGGGCAAGGAGTTCGACGTGAACGTCGTGATCGGCAAGCGCCCGCCGCCGCCGAAGCAGACGCTCGACGAGCAGGACAGCGATACCGAATGACGTCGGGCGAGCGGCGCACTGCCGCATGCCGAGCACCGTCGGAAATGAAAAAGGGCAGCCGCTTGGCTGCCCTTTTGTTTTGTATCGAAAGACCTTTGTTGCCGGGAAGGTGGCCTCGCCACGTGCTTTCCGGCTATCAGGCCCACCGGGCCTGTTCAGGCGCGGCCGGAAGGCCGGCCACGGCGCCCACCGCCCGGGTGCGCTGCCGTCAACTCGCGGCTTCGCCGTTCTCCGCCTCGCCCTCTTCGGCCGGCTTCTTCGGCACGAAGAACCGCGCAGCCAGCAGCCCGATCTCGAACAGCACGACCAGCGGCAACGCGAGCATCAGTTGCGAGAACACGTCCGGCGGCGTGACGACCGCCGCGACGATGAATGCGCCGACGATCACGTACGGCCGCATCTCCTTCAGCTTCTTCAGCGACAGCACGCCCATCCGGACGAGCAGCACGACGACGATCGGCACCTCGAACGTGACCCCGAACGCGATGAACATCCCGAGCACGAAGCTCAGGTAGTTGTCGATGTCGGTGGTCATTTCCGCCCCGAGCGGCGCGTTGTAGTGCGCCATCACGCGGAAGATCGTCGGGAACACGAGGAAGTACGCGAACGCCATCCCGCACAGGAACAGCACGTAGCTGCTGCCGACGAGCGGCGCGACGAGCTTCTTCTCGTGCTGGTACAGCCCCGGCGCGACGAACGCCCAGATCTGGTACAGCACGATCGGCAGCGCGATCACGAGCGCGACGAGCATCGTGACCTTCATCGGCACGAAGAACGAGCCGGTGACGTCGGTGACGATCATCTTGCCGTCTTTCGGCAGGTTCTGCATCAGCGGCCGCGCGAGCAGCCGGAAGATGTCGGGCGCCCAGTAGACGAGCCCGAGGAACACGACGATCACGGCCGCGCCCGCGCGAATGATGCGATCGCGAAGCTCGACCAGATGGGAAATGAAGGTTTCTTCCGGGGCGTCGCCCGGGTTCTGCTGGGGGTCGCTCACGCCGGCCCTCGGTAGGATTGACGAGCGAGCATGCGCTCGGCTCAGAAGAAGCGCGTCGGCCGGCGCAGGCTGGCCGGCTGGTGGCGCGCAACGCGCGCGGCGCCCGACTGCACGTGCGTGCGGCGCGTGGTCGCGCGCTTGTACCAGACAGGCGCAGCCGCCTGCTTGACGCGCCAGTTGCGGCGCTTCGGCGCGAGCGCGGCCGAACTGCCGCGCCAGGACGGCGCCGCGGGCGTGCCGGAACCGGTCGAACCGGCGTCGCCTGCCGCTTCATTGAGACCGCCGACCGCGGAATGCCACGTGTCGTTCAGTTCCTTCTCGTGCTCGCGCAGGTTGTCGTGAATCGTCGTCTCGACATTGCGCGCGGCCGCTTCGAAATCGGTCTTCATCGTCCGCAGCGCGTCGAGTTCGATTTCGCGCGAGACCTCGGCCTTCACGTCATTGATGTACCGCTGCGCGCGGCCGAACAGCGCGCCTGCCGTACGCGCGACGCGCGGCAGGCGCTCGGGGCCGAGCACCACGAGCGCGACGACGCCGATCAGCGCCATCTTCGAAAGACCGAGATCCAGCATCGCGAATGCCTGTCAGCGTGCCGGCGTTACGCCTTGTTCGAGTCGGAACGCGTCGTTTCCTTCGCGTTGACGTCGACCGAGCCCGAGCGCGGCAGTTGCTGCGCGTCCGCCGGTGCTTCGCCTTCCTTCATGCCGTCCTTGAAACCCTTCACGGCGCTGCCGAGATCGTTACCGATGTTGCGCAGCTTCTTGGTACCGAAAACCAGCGCGACGATCAGCAGCACGATCAGCCAGTGCCAAATGCTCAATCCACCCATGATGAAACCTCTCCTCAACCACGCCGCGATGCAGCGTAAATCGCCGGCAACGCGCCGGCTTCGACAATCGATGCGGGGATACGCCCCGCGCCGTCAACCCATCCGCTGCCAGGGGCGCGGACCCGCCAGGATATGCGCGTGCAGGTGGTAGACCTCCTGCCCGCCGCCCGGGCCCGTGTTGATCACCGTACGGAAACCGGTTTCGCCGCCCGTATACGCGACGCCGAGCTGGTCGGCGAGACGCGAGACGAGCAGCATCAGCCGGCCGAGCATCGGCGCATCGGTCTCGCTCGCCGCCGACAGCGTCGGCAGATGCTGGCGCGGAATCACGAGCACGTGCGTCTCGGCCGCCGGGCGGATGTCGCGGAACGCGACGAATTCGTCGTCCTCGTGCACCTTCGTGCTCGGGATCTCGCCTGCCGCGATCTTGCAGAACAGGCAATTCGGATCGTGACTCATGTTGCTCCTGCAGACGCCCGTGCGCAGCCGGTCAGAACCAGGCCTGCGGATCGAGCGGCTTGTTGTCGTTCAGGTACAGCCAACCCTTGATGATACGGTACAGCGTCCAGATCCATGTGACAAACATCACTGCGAATCCGACCACCACGAACATCAGCGCGAACCCGATCACGTACGCGATCAGCGCGCGCCAGAACGTGCGGATCTGCCACTCGAAGTGGGCCGCATACGGCGTGCCGGCCACGTCGTCGCGCTTCACGTAGTTGATGATGATCGCGATGATGCCCGTGACGCCGCCCGTCAGCCAATGAAACGCATAGAGGCCGTAGAGCACGTGAGTCAGCGTGCGCAACCCGTTCAGGCGTTCGGCGTCCGCAGCCCCCGGCACCGCAGGCGTCGGAAACTGGTTCGACGTATCGTTCATGATGCTACCCCCGTTAGATGACAATTCTTACAGCTTACCGCACTGTTGCCACCGCGGCGGGACGCTACATGTCAGCCGCCGTTTTCCTCGCGCTCGCGACGCTTGCGCAGGGCCTTCTCTTCGATACCCGACAGCCCTTCGCGGCGCTCGAGCTCGGCGATCACGTCGGCCGGGCTCAGGTCGAAATGCGACAGCATCACGAGGCAGTGGAACCACAGGTCGGCCACCTCGCCGACGAGCGCGGTCGGCGCGCCACCCTGGCGCACGTCCTTCGCGGCCAGCACGACTTCCGTCGCCTCTTCGCCGATCTTCTTGAGCACCGCGTCGTCGCCCTTGTGGAACAGGCGCGATACGTACGATTGATCGGGATCGCCGCCCTTGCGGCTATCGATCACGGCCGCGAGGCGCAGCAGCGTGTCTTCGGTCGATTGCGTCATTTGTAGATGTGTTCGGGATCTTTCAGCACCGGTTCGACCGCGACCCAGTCGCCGCTGTCGACGGTGCCTTCGAATTTCTGGAAGAAGCACGAATGCCGGCCGGTGTGGCACGCGATGCCCGACACCTGCTCGACCTTCAGCAGCACGACGTCCTCGTCGCAGTCGAGCCGCACCTCGTGCACGTGCTGCACGTGGCCCGACTCCTCGCCCTTGAACCACAGGCGCTTGCGCGAGCGCGAATAATAGACCGCGCGCTGCGTCTCGATCGTCTTCGCCAGTGCCTCGCGGTTCATCCACGCGAACATCAGCACGTCGTTCGTCGACGCTTCCTGCGCGATCACCGGCACGAGGCCGTTGTCGTCCCAGCGGACTTTATCCAGCCACGCGGGCAATGCATTCGTTTCGGTATTCATCACAGCCTCACCGGGATGCCCTGGTCGGCCATGAAGCGCTTCGCCTCGCCAACCGTGTGCTCGCCGTAGTGGAAGATGCTCGCAGCCAGCACCGCATCGGCGCGGCCGTCCTTGATGCCGTCGGCCAGGTGCTGCAGCGAGCCGACACCGCCCGATGCGATCACCGGCACCGGCACCGCGTCCGACACGCCGCGCGTGAGCGCGAGGTCGAAGCCCGACTTGGTGCCGTCGCGGTCCATGCTCGTGAGCAGGATCTCGCCCGCGCCGAGCTCGGCCATCTTGCGTGCCCATTCGATCGCGTCGAGGCCCGTGTTCTTGCGGCCGCCATGCGTGAAGACTTCCCAGCGCGGCGTCTCGCCGTCGGCCGACACGCGCTTCGCGTCGATCGCGACGACGATGCACTGCGAGCCGTACTTGTCGGCCGCATCGCGCACGAGCTGCGGGTTCGCGACCGCCGACGAATTCATGCTGACCTTGTCCGCGCCCGCGTTCAGCAGGCGTCGCACGTCCTCGACGGCGCGCACGCCGCCGCCGACGGTCAGCGGAATGAAGACCTGCGACGCAACGGCTTCGATGATCGGCAGGATCAGGTCGCGCTGGTCGGACGTCGCGGTGATGTCGAGGAACGTCAGTTCGTCGGCGCCCTGGTCGTCGTAGCGGCGGGCGATCTCGACGGGGTCGCCGGCGTCGCGCAGCTCGACGAAGTTGACGCCCTTGACGACACGCCCGGCAGTCACGTCCAGGCAGGGGATGATGCGTTTAGCTAGAGCCATGATGTTGCGCCAAATGCCGCGATGGGACGGCCGGTTACGGAAAGCCTCGCGCGAGGCTTCCGGTCGGGGCCGCCTGCAGGCAGCCCCGGCGAGCGGGACAACCGCGCTTACGCGTTGTCGAGTTCGCCGTTCAGTTCGTCCGCGCGCTTTTGCGCGGCCGCGAAATCGAGATCGCCGGAGTAGATCGCACGGCCGCAGATCACGCCTTCGACGCCGTGCTCTTCCACTTCGCACAGATTCTCGATGTCCGTGAGGTTCGACAGGCCGCCGCTGGCGATCACCGGGATGCCGACCGCCTGCGCGAGCTTCACGGTCGCCTCGATGTTGATGCCCTGCAGCATCCCGTCGCGACCGATGTCCGTGTAGACGATCGATTCGACGCCGTAGTCCTCGAACTTCTGCGCGAGATCGATCACTTCGTGGCCGGTCAGCTTGCTCCAGCCGTCGGTCGCGACCTTGCCGTCCTTCGCGTCCAGCCCGACGATGATGCTGCCGGCGAACGCGGTGCACGCGTCCTGCAGGAAGCCCGGGTCCTTCACGGCCGCGGTGCCGATGATCACGTAGGACAGGCCCGCATCGAGATACTTCTCGATCGTCTCGAGGCTGCGGATGCCGCCGCCGAGCTGTACGGGGATTTCATCGCCGACTTCGTCGAGGATCGCTTCGATCGCCTCGAGATTCTTCGGCTTGCCGGCGAACGCGCCGTTCAGGTCGACGAGATGGAGCCGCCGGGCGCCGAGATCGACCCACTTGCGGGCCATCGCCGCCGGGTCCTCGGAAAAAATCGTGGCCTGGTCCATATCGCCTTGTTTGAGGCGCACACACTGACCGTCTTTGAGATCGATGGCCGGAATCAGCAACATAGCAATCGGGTGTCGTCGTGGAAAAAGAAAAGAATCCGGCGCGTACCGGCCAATCCGGTACCGCGCCGTCTCGCTAGTTTAGTACAACTCTTTCGGTGCTTAGGCGGGCGAGCCCCGTAAGACGGGCCTCTCCGGCCCGCCGACTGTGGCACGCACGCGACGTTCACGGCTTCCAGTGTACGAAGTTGCGATACAGACGCAACCCGACCTCCGCGCTTTTCTCGGGGTGGAATTGGGTCGCGAAGAGATTGTCCCGCGCGACCGCGGACGTAAACGGCGCACCGTAGGCCGTTTCGCCAACCGTATGTGCCGGGTTGTCCGGCGTCACGTAATAGCTGTGCACGAAGTAGAAATACGCGTCGTCGGGCACGCCGTCCCACAGCGGGTGCGGCTGCGACTGACGCACGCGGTTCCAGCCCATCTGCGGCACCTTGAAGCGCGAGCCGTCGTCCTGCAGGCGGCCGTCGAGCTCGAAACGCACGACCTTGCCGGGCAGCAGGCCGAGGCCCTTCGTGTCGCCCTCCGCGCTCCAGTCGAACAGCATCTGCTCGCCGACGCACACGCCGAGCAGCGGCTTCGTGCGCGAGGCCTCGATCACGGCCTCCTGCAAGCCCGATTCGCCGAGGGAGCGCATGCAGTCGGGCATCGCACCCTGGCCGGGCAGCACGACACGGTCGGCCGCGCGGATCGCGGCCGGCGTGTCGACGATCGCCACGTCGGCGGCCGGTTCGGCCTTCTTGAGCGCCTGCGCGACCGAGCGCAGGTTGCCCATCCCATAATCCACAATCGCAATCGAAGTTTTCATCTCAGTGCAGGCAGTAGCGCCCTCAGTCCATTGACGATGAATTCCACCGCCAGCGCCGACAGCATCAGACCCATCAGCCGCGTGGCGATGTTGATGCCCGTGCGGCCGATCCAGTTCGCGATCGGCTCGGCGAGCCGCATCGCGACGAAACACAGAAAAGCCAGGACCGCGCCGATCGCGACCAGCCCGGCCCGCTCATACCAGTGATGCGAGTTCGCCGCATAGATGATCACCGTGCTGATCGAGCCGGGGCCCGTGAGCAGCGGAATCGCCAGCGGCACGACCGCGATGTTGTCCTTCAGCTCGGCCTCGTGGCGCTCCTCCGGCGTCGATCGCGTGTTGCCGATCTGCGCGTTCAGCATGTTGATCGCCATCAGCAGCATGATGATCCCGCCGCCCACTTCGAGCGACCCGACCGAAATGCCGAAGAAGTTGATGATCTGCTGCCCGAGCAGCGTCGTCACCGTGATCACGCAGAACACCGACACCGATGCGATCCGGATCGTGCGCCGCCGCTCGGCATCCGTCTGCTGCGCCGTCAGGCTCAGGAAGAACGGCACCGCACCGACCGGGTTGATCAGCGCAAGCAGCGAAATGAACGATTTGAGCAGATCCATCGCAAGCCGGCGCCGCGCGCCGAAGCCGTGAGGTTGTCCTTGACGCTCCGGTCAGTTCAGGTTCAGAGGCTGCCCTTCGTCGACGGGATCTGCCCCGCCGCACGCTCGTCCAACTCCACCGCCGCACGCAGCGCACGGCCGAAGGCCTTGAACACGGTTTCGAGCTGATGGTGCGCGTTGATCCCGCGCAGGTTGTCGATGTGCAGCGTGACGCCCGCGTGGTTCACGAACCCGCGGAAGAACTCGATCGACAGGTCGACGTCGAACGTGCCGATCCGCGCCCGCGTGAACGGCACGTGGAACTCGAGGCCCGGCCGGCCCGAGAAGTCGATCACGACGCGCGACAGCGCTTCGTCGAGCGGCACGTACGAATGGCCATAGCGGCGGATGCCCTTGCGGTCGCCGATCGCCTTCGCGACGGCCTGCCCGAGCGTGATGCCGACATCCTCGACCGTGTGGTGGTCGTCGATATGCGTATCGCCATGCGCTTCAACCTCGAGATCGACCAGACCGTGTCGAGCGATCTGGTCGAGCATATGGTCGAGGAACGGCACGCCGGTGGCCAGCTTCTGCTGGCCCGTGCCGTCGAGATTGAGCTTCACACGGATCTGCGTTTCGCTGGTATTGCGAACGACTTCCGCCACACGCATGGCAATTCCTTGACTGAGTCGATGTAAATGGGGATTGATCGTTTCGCGCTGCGGCGCCCAGAGGCTCAACCGGGCAGCGCGAGTTTCAAAGCGGCCAGCAGGCGCGCGTTTTCGTCGGGAGAACCGACGGTCAGCCGCACGCATTCAGCCAGCAACGGATGCATTTTACTCACGTTTTTGACCAAAACCCGCTCGGTGAGCAGCGCGTCGAACACGGCAGCCGCGTCCGGCACGCGCACCAGCAGGAAATTGCCGGCGCTCGGGAACACCGTCGCGCCCGGCAGCGCGGCCACGGCCTGCGCGAGGCGCGTGCGTTCCGCACGCAAATCGGCCGCCTGCGCGTCGAGCACGTCGAGGTGGTCGAGCAGGAAATCGGCGGTCGCCTGGGTCAGCACGTTGATGTTGTACGGCGGGCGCACCTTGTCGAATTCGGTCAGCCACGCGGGTGAACCGACCAGATAGCCGAGGCGGATGCCCGCGAGGCCGAGCTTCGACACCGTTCGCATCACGACGACGTTGTCGAATTCGGCGGCGCGCGGCAGCCACGAGCGAACGGCGAACGGCTGGTACGCCTCGTCGATCACGATCAGGCCGTGCCGCGCGGCCGCGATGATCCGTTCGATGTCGGCATCGTCGTACAGCGTGCCGGTCGGGTTGTTCGGGTACGCGAGATAGACGAGCGCCGGACGATGCTCGGCGATCGCCGCAAGCATCGCGTCGACGTCGAGCGTCAGGTCGGCCTTCAGCGGCACGCCGACGAATTCGAGCTGCGCGAGCTTCGCGGACAGTTCGTACATCACGAAGCCCGGCACCGGTGCGAGCACCTTCGCGCCCGGCTTCGCGCAGGCCACCGACATCATGCTGATGATTTCGTCCGAGCCGTTGCCGAGCAGCACGTCGCAGGCGGCCGGCACGCCCATCGCGTGGCGCAGCTTGTCGAGCAGCGCGGCCGGGCGCGGCGCCGGGTAGCGGTTCAGCGCGACCTGCGCGAGACGCTCGCCGAGCGCCGCGGCGAGCGGTTCGGGCAGCGGGTACGGGTTCTCCATCGCGTCGAGCTTCACGAACCCGCTCGCGTCCGGCACCGGGTAGCTCGTCATCGCGAGCACGTCGCGGCGGATGATGTCTTGTGGCGTCGTCATGGTCTCAAGCCGGCGTGCGTCGCGCCGGCGTCAAATGATCGGCAGAGCGGCGGCTGCCGCCCTGCGCAGGTGTCTCCAGCCCCGGCCTTCGGGGGCAGGCCGGGCGGCGCATCGGCGCCAGCCGCGGCCCTGCACAGCGTGCGGTCAGTTCTTCATCCGGAACTCGGCGCTCTTCGCGTGCGCCTGCAGCCCCTCGCCGTACGCGAGCTCGGAGGCGATCTCGCCGAGCGTCTGCGCACCTTCGGCGCTGACCTCGATCACGCTCGAGCGCTTGATGAAGTCGTACACGCCGAGCGGCGACGAGAAGCGCGCGGTACGCGACGTCGGCAGCACGTGGTTCGGGCCGGCGCAGTAGTCGCCGAGACTCTCGCTCGTGTAGCGGCCGAGGAAGATCGCGCCCGCATGGCGGATCTGCTGGCCCCATTGCTGCGGCTCCAGCGCGGAAATTTCCAGGTGCTCGGGCGCGATGTCGTTCGCGATCCGACAGGCTTCGGCCATGTCGCGCACCTTGATCAGCGCGCCGCGGCCTTCGAGCGACGCACGGATTACGTCCTGGCGCGGCATCGACGGCAGCAGCTCGGCGATCGCTTTCTCGACGCGCTCGAGGAACGCACCGTCCGGGCACAACAGGATCGATTGCGCGAGTTCGTCGTGCTCAGCCTGCGAGAACAGGTCCATCGCGACCCAGTTCGGATCGGTCGTGCCGTCACACAGCACCAGGATTTCCGACGGCCCGGCGATCATGTCGATGCCGACCGTGCCGAACACGCGGCGCTTCGCCGACGCGACGTACGCATTGCCGGGGCCGCAGATCTTGTCGACGGCGGGCACCGTCGCCGTGCCGTATGCGAGCGCGCCGACCGCCTGCGCGCCGCCGATCGTGAACACACGATCGACGCCGCCGAGCAGCGCCGCGGCGAGCACGAGGTCGTTCTTCACGCCGTCCGGCGTCGGCACGACCATCACGATCTCGCCGACGCCCGCGACGCGCGCGGGAATCGCGTTCATCAGCACCGACGACGGATACGCGGCCTTGCCGCCCGGCACGTACAGGCCGACGCGGTCGAGCGGCGTGACCTTCTGGCCGAGCACCGTGCCGTCGCTTTCCGTGTATTGCCAGCTATGCGTGCCGCACTCGATCTTCTGCTTCTCGTGGTACGCACGCACTCGCGCAGCAGCCGCTTCCAGTGCCGCGCGCGCCTTCGGCGCGAGGCCGTCGAGCGCCGTCTGCAGCGCGTCCTGCGGCAGCTCCAGCGCGGCGACGCTATTTGCGCTCAGCCGGTCGAAGCGGTTCGTGTACTCGAGCACCGCGGCGTCGCCGCGCGACTTCACGTCGGCGAGGATCTGCGCGACCGATTGCTCGATCGCCGCGTCTTCGCTCGCCTCGAATGCGAGCAGCGCGCGCAGTGCGGCGCCGAAGCCTTCGCTCGTCGAATCGAGCTTGCGGATGGTGATGGACATGGGAGTTCCGTTACGGTGATGCGCTCAACCGCCATTCTGCGACGCGCGTTCGAACGCGTCGAGGATCGGCTTGAGTGCCGTGCGCTTCAACTTCAGCGCAGCCTGGTTCACGACGAGGCGCGACGAGATCGCCATGATCTCCTCGACCTCGACCAGATTGTTCGCTTTCAGCGTGCCGCCCGAGCTGACGAGGTCGACGATCGCGTCGGCCAGCCCGACCAGCGGCGCAAGCTCCATCGAGCCGTACAGCTTGATCAGGTCGACGTGCACGCCCTTCGCGGCAAAGTGTTCGCGTGCGGTTTCGACGTACTTCGTCGCGACGCGCAGGCGCGCGCCCTGGCGCACGGCACTCGCATAGTCGAAACCGGCCGACACGGCCACCGACATCCGGCAGCGCGCGATGTTCAGATCGATCGGCTGGTACAGGCCCGAGCCGCCGTGCTCGACCAGCACGTCCTTGCCGGCCACGCCGAAGTCGGCCGCGCCGTATTCGACGTAGGTCGGCACGTCGCTCGCGCGGACGATGATCACGCGCAGGTCGGGGTTCGTCGTCGGCAGGATCAGCTTGCGCGACGTTTCCGGATCCTCGGTGACCTGCACGCCGGCCGCGGCCAGCAGCGGCAGGGTTTCCTCGAAAATCCGGCCCTTCGACAGGGCAAGGGTCAGCGGCGCGGTCATGCTTGGCTCCCGGAAAGGCGGCGCACGTTCGCGCCGACGGCGGTCAGTTTGGCTTCCATGCGGTCGTAGCCACGGTCCAGGTGATAGATGCGGTCGACGAGCGTTTCGCCGTCGGCACGCAGCCCCGCGATCACGAGGCTCGCCGACGCACGCAGGTCGGTCGCCATCACGTTCGCGCCCGACAGCTTATCGACACCCGTCACGAGCGCGGTGTTGCCGTCGATCGTGATGTTCGCGCCGAGCCGGTTCAGCTCCTGCACGTGCATGAAACGGTTCTCGAAAATGGTTTCGACGACCTGCGCGGTGCCCGTCGCGACCGTATTGAGGGCCATGAACTGCGCCTGCATGTCGGTCGGGAACGCCGGGTATTCCGACGTGCGGATCGTGACCGCCGACGGGCGGCGATCCATCTTCACGCGCAGCCAGCTGTCGCCTTCCTCGATCGACACGCCGGCTTCGCGCAGCTTGTCGATCACCGCGTCGAGGATGTGCGGGCGCACGCCCGTCAGCATCACGTCGCCGCCGGCCGCCGCGACCGCGCACAGGAACGTGCCGGCCTCGATGCGGTCGGGGATCACCGAATGGCGCGCGCCGTGCAGCCGCTCGACGCCCTGGATCACGAGGCGGTCGGTGCCGATGCCGTCGATTTTCGCGCCCATCGCGACCAGCAAGTGTGCGAGATCGCTCACTTCCGGCTCGCGCGCGGCGTTTTCGATCACCGTCTCGCCGTCGGCCAGCGTCGCGGCCATCAGCAGGTTCTCGGTGCCCGTCACCGTGATCATGTCGGTCACGATGCGCGCGCCCTTCAGGCGCTTCGCGCGGGCTTCGATGAAGCCGTGCTCGATGCTGATCTCGGCGCCCATCGCCTGCAGACCCTTGATGTGCTGGTCGACCGGACGCGCGCCGATCGCGCAGCCGCCCGGCAGCGACACCTTCGCTTCACCGAAGCGCGCGAGCAGCGGCCCGAGCACGAGGATCGACGCACGCATCGTCTTCACGAGCTCGTACGGCGCGACGAGGTTGTCGACGCGCGACGCGTCGAGCTGCACGCGGCAACCATCCGTCTCGCTCTTCACGCCCATCTGGTTCAGCACCTTCAGCGTGGTACGCACGTCCTTCAGGTTCGGCACGTTGTCGAGATCGACCGGATCGGCAGTGAGCAGCCCCGCGCACAGGATCGGCAGCGCGGCGTTCTTCGCGCCCGACACGACGATCTCGCCCGACAGGCGGTGGCCGCCTTCGATCACGAGCTTGTCCATCCCATGGCCATGCGATTCCCCGTTGGCGGCCGGGTGTGCCGTGGCGACGCTCTGGACGGCGTCGCGCTCGTTGACGGTGACTTGCACTCAGTGATTTCCGGTTATGCGTTCTGCCATTCGGCGGGCGTCAGCGTCTTCATGCTGAGCGCGTGAATTTCCTGTTTCATGCGATCGCCGAGCGCCGCATAGACCAGCTGGTGCCGCTGGATCGGCCGCTTGCCTTCGAAGGCCGCCGACACGATCGTCGCGAAGAAATGCTGGCCGTCGCCTTCGACTTCCAGATGCGTGCAGGCGAGACCGCCGGCGATGTATTGCTTGACCTGTTCGGGAGTCGGCAACATGGTGTAAGGCTCCTGTCGGCGCGCGCCGCCCCGATGGCGGCCGCTGCCTGTCGATATCAATGACGCAGTTTGTAGCCGGTCGCGAGCAGCCGCATCGCGATCAGCGCGAGCAGCACGAAGAAACCGGTGACGATCGCGAGGCTCGCGAACGGGTTGATGTCGGACGCGCCGAAGAACCCGAAACGGAAGCCGTCGATCATGTAGAAAAATGGATTGAGACGCGAGATCTCGCGCCACACGGGCGGCAGCGAGTGCGTCGAATAGAACACGCCGGACAGGAACGTCAGCGGCATGATCAGGAAGTTCTGGAACGCGGCGAGCTGGTCGAACTTCTCGGCCCAGATCCCGGCGATCAGGCCGAGCGTGCCGAGGATCGCCGAGCCGAGCAGCGCGAACGCAATGATGAACAGCGGCGCCGCGAAATGCATCGGGATAAACCAGATCGTCACGACGAACACGCCGGTACCGACCGCGAGGCCGCGCACCACGGACGCGAGCACGTACGCGCCGAAGATGTCGCGGTACGACAGCGGCGGCAGCAGCATGAACACGAGGTTGCCGGTGATCTTCGACTGGATCAGCGACGACGAGCTGTTCGCGAACGCGTTCTGCAGCACGCTCATCATCACGAGGCCCGGCACGAGAAAGCTCACGTACTCGACGCCCGGATAGACCTCGACGCGGCCCGACAGCGCGTGGCCGAAGATCGTCAAATACAGCAGCGCCGTGACGATCGGTGCGCACACCGTCTGGAACGACACCTTCCAGAAACGCAGCAATTCCTTGTAGAACAGCGTTTGAAACCCGCTCATGCCAATCCCTCGATGACGTCTGCCCCGTTCATCACCTGGACGAACACATCCTCGAGGTCGGCCTTGCGGACCTCGATCTCGTCGAACGTGCAGCCCGCCGCGCGGCATTGCGCGAGGATGCGTTCGACATCGTCGTAGCTCGTGAGGCGCAGCAGGTGCTCGCCCGGCGCGCGCGCGGCCGGGTCGGACTCCAGCCCGCGCAGCTCGGACGGCAGCGCGCCGGTCGCGAGGCGCAGGTACAGCTGCAGCCCCGCGAAGCGGCGCAGCAGCGCGTCGGTGCGATCGAGCGCAACCACTTCGCCACGGCGCAGCATCGCGATGCGGTCGCACAGCGACTCGGCTTCCTCGAGGTAATGGGTGGTCAGCACGATCGTGTGGCCCTCGCGATTCAGCCGCGAGATGAATTTCCACAACGTCTGGCGCAATTCGACGTCGACGCCGGCGGTCGGTTCGTCGAGCACGATCACCGGCGGCCGGTGCACGAGCGCCTGCGCGACCAGCACGCGGCGCTTCATCCCGCCCGACAGCGCGCGCATGTTCGCGTCGGCCTTCTCGGTGAGGTCGAGATTGGCCATCACTTCGTCGATCCAGTCGTCGTTGCGGCGCAGCCCGAAATAGCCGGACTGGATCCGCAGCGTCTCGCGGACGGTGAAGAACGGATCGAACACGAGTTCCTGCGGCACGACGCCGAGTGCACGGCGCGCGCCACGGAAGTCCTTGACGACGTCGTGACCGCGCACCGAGATACTGCCTTCGTCGGCCCGGGCGAGCCCGGCGAGGATACTGATGAGCGTGGTCTTGCCTGCGCCGTTGGGGCCGAGCAGACCGAAAAACTCGCCTTCCTCGACCGACAGGCTGACGCCTTTGAGCGCCTGAAGCGATTTGTAGCGCTTCTTGACGTGACGGATTTCTATGGCTGACATGACTGTGCGCGACGCCAGGGCCGCGACGCCTATTCTGTGCTTGCTGCGAAAGAAAATGGGGGCCGGACGCCGATTGGCTGCCCCGCAAAACGCTTGATTATAGGGCAAACCGGCTGGTGGAGCCGGTGCAGGAGGCACGCGGCCTGAAGCTTGCGCGCGCCGGCTGGCGCGGCAGGCTCCGGTCGGACAGGGTCAATGTCGCCCGGTGCCTTCGATGAGCGCGTCGACGCCGTAGGCGCGCGCGAGGCTGGCGAGCTTCGGGGGGAGATTGAGGATGTCGAGGGTCGCACCGCGCGCTTTGGCGGCACGTTGCCATGCGAGCAGCACGGCGAGCGCGGACGAGTCGAACTGCGTCAGCGCCGCGCAATCGACGGCGGTCGCGCCCGCGCCGATGCGCACAAGACCGTCCGCGAGCGCGGACTTCGCGCTCGCGACGGTCAGCGAGGAGCCGGCTTCGAAGCCGCTCACGACGCTTGCTTGCCGGCGGCAAGTTGCTGGTTGCGCTGCGTGAGGAACTGGATCAGGCCGTCCACGCCGCTTTGCTGGATCTTCTCGTTGAACTGCTGCTGGTACGTCTGGATCAACCATGCGCCGAGCACGTTCAGGTCATACACCTTCCAGCCGCTCGCCGACTTGTACAGGCGGTAGTCGATCTGGACCGGCTGGCCGTTGTTCATCGCCACCGTCTTGACCACGACATCGGTGTCGGCCGGATCGGCGCGGAACGGCGGGTACTGGATCTGCTGGTCCGGCTTCAGTTGCGCCAGCGCGCCCGAATACGTGCGGATCAGCAGCAGCTTGAACTGCTCCTGAACCTGCTGCTGCTGCTCGGCCGTCGCCGTGCGCCAGTTGCGGCCCATCGCGAGCTGCGTGGTACGGCGGAAATCGGTGTACGGCAGGATGTCCTTGTTGACGATCGTGATGATGCGGTTGGTGTCGCCCTGCTTGATCGTCTGCGCCTTGACTTCGTCGAGCACCTGCTGCGTCGCGGTCTTGATCAGCGCCTGCGGGTTCGACTGGTCGACTTGCGCCTGGGCCGCGCTGCCGAACGAGAACAGCGCCGCGAAAACGGGGATCAGGAACAGTTTTTTCATCATGGTGACCTGCATATGAGTCGATGCGTAGGTTGGAGCAGGTAGCTTACGCGCAAGTTCGCGCACGCTACCGACTGAATCGTTTCCGGCTGTAACGAATGTAAATCCGTCAGTGCAGCCGGATGCTCGGGAAGCGGAACCCGCCCGGCGACGGCGGCGCCACCTGCATCGGCGGCACGGTCGTAGCGCTGGCCGGGTTCGGCGATTCGGCCGTACCCGACGCCGGGGCGGCCACCGCCGCGCCCGATGCGCCTGCCGGCGCCGTCGCACCGCCCGCTGCTGCCGCGCCTGCCGCCGGTGCCGCGCCGTCTTCCGGCAGGTCGTACTTCGGCAGCGCATCGTTGCTCGACGTCGCGGCGGCCTCGCCACGCGCATTGCTGATCAGCATCTGGCGGCGTTGCAGGTACGCGTTACGTACGAACGAATACTTGTCGAGCGCCGCGGCATCCAGCACGTCGCCCGCGCCGAGCAGGTTCGAACGCGTGTTGACGAGGTTGACGCCGAACAGGCCCCAGCTCAGGCCATCCGGCTTCACGTAGGTCAGCGGGTTGCCGACGTAGTCGACGCCCAGGCCGGCCGTGTCGCGCAGCGTGCTCGGGCCGAGCAGCGGCAGCACGAGATACGGGCCCGACGGCATGCCGTAGCGGCCCATCGTGATCCCGAAGTCGGCCGTGTGCTTCGGCAGCTTCGCGATCGTCGCGACGTCGAACAGGCCGCCGACGCCGAACACCGTGTTGATCACGACGCGCATGATGTCGCCGACACCGTCCGCGATCCGCAGCTGCACGATGTTGTTCGCCGCGATGTAGACGTCGCCGATGTTCGAGAAGAAGTTCGTCACGCTGTCGCGCACCGGCTGCGGCACCACGTACTGGTAGCCCTTCGCGACCGGCTTCAGCGCATACGTATCGACCGTGTCGTTGAACTTGTACATCGACCGGTTGAAACCTTCGAGCGGATCGCCCTTGGTCGGCGTCTGCACGGTCGCGCAGCCGCTCAACGCGGCGACCGCCGCTACCGCCAGTGCGGCGTGCCTGATGCGGATCGTCTGCATGGTCATTACCCTCTGTATTCTCTCGTGTGGTTATTGGGCCGCCGAACCGGACGCGGCGGACACCGCCGACGCCGGCGCCGCCACCGGTGCAGGCGCGGCCGGCGCACCGGCTGCCGGCTTCGCACCGCCCGCGTCGGCGGCCTTGCTGTACAGGAACTGGCCGATCAGGTTCTCGAGCACGATCGCCGATTGCGTCATCGTGATCGTATCGCCCGACTTCAGCATTTCGGTGTCGCCGCCCGGATCGAGGCCGATATATTGCTCGCCGAGCAGGCCCGACGTCAGGATCTTCGCCGACGAATCCTTCGGGAACTGATACTGGCCGTCGACATCGATCGTGACAAGCGCCTGGTACGTATTCGTGTCGAAGCCGATCGACTTCACGCGGCCGACCACGACGCCGGCGCTCTTCACGGCCGCACGCGGCTTCAGCCCGCCGATATTGTCGAACTTCATCCTCACCGAATAGGTCGGCTGAAACGACAGCGAGCTCATGTTGCCGACCTTCAGCGCCAGGAACAGCACCGCAAGGAAGCCCACCACCACGAACAGGCCGACCCAGAAGTCGAGAGCAGTCTTTTTCATCGTCATCCCAAAATTTGGCTTGGCTGAGGCTTAGCTGAACATCAGCGCGGTCAGCAGGAAATCGAGGCCGAGTACGGCGAGCGATGCGAACACGACCGTCTTGGTGGTCGCGCGCGACACGCCTTCGGGCGTGGGCTTCGCTTCATACCCCTGATACAGCGCAATGAAGGTCACGGCGAACCCGAACACGATGCTCTTCAGCACGCCGTTGCCGACGTCGGCCCAGACCTGCACGCCGCCCTGCATCTGCGACCAGAACGCACCCGGGTCGACGCCGATCAGCACGACGCCGACGAAGTAGCCGCCGAGCACGCCGACCGCATTGAAAATCGCCGCCAGGAGCGGCATCGCGATGATGCCCGCCCACATGCGCGGCGCGATCACGTTCTTGATCGGATCCACCGCCATCATTTCGAGCGCGGTGAGCTGCTCGCCGGCTTTCATCAGACCGATCTCGGCCGTGAGCGACGTGCCCGCGCGGCCCGCGAACAGCAGCGCGGTGACGACCGGCCCGAGTTCACGCACGAGCGACAGTGCAACCAGCAGGCCGAGCGCCTGCTCGGAACCGTAGCGGTTCAGCGTGTAATACCCCTGCAGGCCGAGCACGAAGCCGACGAACAGCCCCGACACGGCAATGATCACGAACGAATAGTTGCCGAGGAAGTGGATCTGCTTCGTGACCAGCCGCGGCCGGCGCAGCAGCGGGAAGAATTCCAGCACGAGGCGCACGAACAGCCGCGTGCCGTAGCCCGCGCGCTCGAGGCCGCCGATGACGTAACGTCCGATCGCGCTGATCATGCGCGCCCTCCGCCGAGCCCGAAATCCGCTGCGAGCGGCGGGCTCGTGTAATGAAATTTGAACGGGCCGTCCGGCGCGCCGTCGATGAACTGCCGCACGCTCGGATCGGTCGATGCGCGCAGCTCGTCGGGCGTGCCCTGCGCGAGCACGCCGCCGTTGGCCAGGAAATACACGTAGTCGGCGATCGCGAACGATTCGGGCACGTCGTGCGTGACGAGGATCGACGTGGCGCCCAGCGCCTGGTTCAGCGTGCGGATCAGGTTCGCGGTGATGCCGAGCGAGATCGGATCGAGGCCCGCGAACGGCTCGTCGTACATGATGAGCTGCGGGTCGAGCGCGATCGCGCGTGCCAGCGCGATGCGGCGCGCCATCCCGCCCGACACCTCGGACGGCATCAGGTCGCGCGCGCCGCGCAGCCCGACCGCGTTGAGCTTCATCAGCACGAGGTCGCGGATCAGGTCTTCGGGCAGGTCGGTATGCTCGCGCAGCGCGAACGCGACGTTCTCGAACACCGACATGTCGGTGAACAGCGCGCCGAACTGGAACAGCATGCCCATCTTGCGGCGCAGCGCGTACAGGCCGTCGCGCGTTTGCGCGCCGACATCGGCGCCGTCGAACAGCACCTGGCCGCGGCGCGCACGCACGAGGCCGCCGATCAGGCGCAGCACGGTCGTCTTGCCGCAACCCGACCCGCCCATGACCGCGACCACCTGCCCGCGCCCGAAGCGCAGGTTCAGGTTGGACAGGACGAGGCGGTCGCCGTAGCCAAAGTCGACGTCGCGAAGTTCCAGCAGTGTCTCGGTAGGAGTGGGGCTCACGGAGCTGACAGTCCTTTTACGCAGAACGCCGAATTATAGGGCCTGCCTTGGAATGATGTCGTGACGCCGCTTCAGCCCCTCCGGTCAATGATTGTCAAATTGTCCGGGAAAGCATTGCTGCAACGCAGCAGTGGCGGCCCGATAGTCGGCCGCCCCCGTCACCGCGCTGACCACCGCGACACTGCCGACGCCCGTTGCCAGTACGGCCGGCAGCGCGTCGAGCCCCACCCCGCCGATCGCGACGAGCGGCGCCCGCGCGCCCGCGAAGCGCGCATAACGGGCGATCCGTGCGAGACCCTGTGGCGGCGCAGCAACGGCCTTGGTCGCGGTCGCGTACACGGGGCCGAGCGCGAGGTAGCTCGGGCGCTCGTGCAGCGCTCGCAACATTTCGTAATAACCGTGGCTCGAAAGTCCGAGCCGCAGGCCCGCGCGCGCGATCGCGGCCAGATCGGCCGTTTCGAGGTCTTCCTGGCCCAGATGAACGCCGTACGCCCCTTCTTCTACGGCGATCTGCCAGTGATCGTTGATGAACACGCGCGCATCCGGATAGCGGCGCCCGGCCGCGACCGCGCGCGCGATGTCCCGCCGCAAGGCGTCCGGCGTTGCGCCTTTCACACGCAACTGCACGGTCCGCACGCCGCAATCGAGCACGCGCTCGACCCATTCGGCGTCCGGCACGACCGGATAAAGACCAAGTTGCGCGGGGCACGGCGCGAATGCCGGTTCGGGCGCAGCAGGCAGCCCGGCGACACGCGGGAACCGCGCGGCATCGACCGGCCACGCATCGGCGGCGCGCGTTTCGTCGCCGTCGCGCCAGGCCAGCGCCAGCACCAGCGCGAAGCCGAGCACCAGGCTGAAGATCGCGATCACGAGGCCCGCGCAGGTATTCGACGGCATGTGGATGTCGCGAATCGACGCCGGGTTCGGCCGGCCTTCGCCGCGTGCCTTCATGTCC
>NZ_JAAGPM010000230.1:0-7680 GCF_017104865.1 Burkholderia sp. Ac-20349 | reverse complement strand
GGTCGTCATGACGGGCGCCGTCCTGCTGTCGGCGAGCCTGGCGCTGGCGAGCCGCGCGCCGTCGCTGCTCGCGTTCCAGCTGACTTTCGGCCTCGCCGTCGGCGGCGCGACGGCCGCGATATTCGCGTTCAGCGCGGACGACAGCGTGATCGCGTCGGTCCAGCCGAGCCACTGGCTCAGCCGGTCGGACAGCGTCTGCCGGGATTCCGCGACGTCGGCATCGGCCAGGCGCGCGAGCAGCCGGACGAGCGTCGGTCCGCTCAGCGCCGGGCGCGGAGGTGCTTGCACCATGCTGCAAACCGTCAAAAAAGGCAGCAGTTTACACGTCGCCGGGAGGTCGGCCGCCAGAATCGGGGAAGCGGCGCCGTTCGGTGCGGCGCGCAACATGCGCGAACGCCCGCCGCGCAAGGCTTGGCGGGCGACCGGGGGTTGCCGCGGCGACGGTCCTGCCGGGCCCTTGCCCTTGCCCTTGCCCTTGCCCTTGCCCTTGCCCTTGCCCTTGCCCTTGCCCTCGCCCTCGCCCTCGCCCTCGCCCTCGCCCTCGCCCTCGCCCTCGCCCTCGCCCTCGCCCTCGCCCTCGCCCTCGCCCTCGCCCTCGCCCTCGCCCTCGCCCTCGCCCTCGCCCTCGCCCGCAGCAGTGTCGCCCGCCGATCGCGAATATCCTCCGACGATACCTGCCGCGTTGCGCTACCATCGCAGCACCCGTCGAGCCACGCGTGCCGGCCGCGGGCTGCGCCGCCGAGACCGGGCGCCACCGACCCACAACGACAACAGACGGGCTCGTCCCGACCGCCTACGATGCTTGCCAATCTCGTCACGCGCCTGCGCGACCGTTTCGGCAAACCGCCGACCCCGCAGGCTTTCGCCGAACGTCTGATCGCCACGCTGCGCGCATCGGGCGACACACGCACCTGGCGCCACGAGGACGAGAAGGGCTGTCTCGTCCAGTCGGATGCCCCGTCGAACATCATCAACCTGAACAACCTGTTCCGCGACTACGCGGCCGCGAAGCCGTCCGAACGGGACACCGTGCTGAAGCGCCAGGCGAACGCGATGATGCAGCACGAGATCCCGGCGGATTTCGCCGCCGCGCGCGCCAGGCTGCGCCCCGTGATCCGCAGCGCGACCGAACGCTGCGTGACCGCGCTGCAAACGGCCGGGCAGTTCGGCATCACGGAGCTGGCGTTCCGGCCGCTGTGCGAGAACGTCGAGATCGGCATCGCGTACGACGGCGAGTTCAACATCGCGCGCCTGCCGACCGCGACGCTCGACCAATGGGGCGTCTCGTTCGACGACGCATGCGACATCGCGATCGACAACCTGCGGGCCGCATCGTCGAAGCCGTGGGCCGCGCTGCCGAACGGGGTATTCCTGTCGCAATTCGACGACTCCTACGACGCGGCGCGGCTGCTGCTGACCGACCTGCTCCACCGGCAGCCGATCGCCGGCGCGCCGGTCGTGATGGCACCGAACCGAGCGGTGCTGCTGCTCACCGGCGACCGCAATCCGGCAGGGCTCGCCGCCATGGTCGACCTTGCCGAACAGGCGCAGGCGCAGCCGCGCCCGCTACCGCCGCTGATGCTGCGCTGGGACGGCGCCGCCTGGCGGCGCTTCGTGCCGGAAGGACTCGCATCGAAACTCCACGCGCTGCGCATCGGCGAGCTCGCGGGCGACTACCAGGATCAGCGGATGCTGCTCAACGACCTGCATGAGCGCGACGGCACCGACATCTTCGTGGCGACCTACTCGGTATACAAGCGCCAGGACGGCAGCCTGTTCAGCATCGGCGTGTGGAGCGACGGCGTGCCGTCCCTGCTGCCCGAGACGGATATCGTCGCGCTCCATCGCGCGTCGACCGGACAGTCGGCCTACGTGCCGATGGCCGAGTTGCAGCGCACGTGCGGCGACCTGATGACGGCCACCGGGCATCACCCGGTGCGGTATGAAGTGAAGGAATTTCCGGACGACACGCGGTTCGCGGCGCTGCTGGAGCGCTTCAGCGAAGCCTGATGCCGATGCGCGTACGCGCGGTGCGCGCCAGCAGCCAGCCACGGGAATGGCCGGCCGCCGTGCGATGCAGATCGGGAATGGAAGCGGTCAGATCCCCGCTTTCGGCGCGTTCAGGATCAATCGCAGCCCGAGCAGCGTGATCGCGCCGGCCGCGACGCGGTCGACCCACTTCTTCGCGCGCAGGTAAAGCTCGCGCGGCCGGCGCGTGGAAAAGCACAGCGCGACGATCGTGTACCAGCCGAACTCGACGCCGAACACGAGCGGCGGCAGCGCCAGATAGCACCACAGCGGCGGATGCTGCGGGAGCAGCGCCGCGAAGATGCTGCCGTACCAGATCGCCGTCTTCGGGTTGCTGAGCTGGGTCGTGAGGCCCGTCCAGAACGACTTGCGCGCGCTGCCGCCGGCCATCGCCTGCGGATCGTCCATCGCGATCGGCCGGTCGGCGCCGCGCCAGATCTTCGACGCCATGTAGATCAGGTACGCGCCGCCCGCCACCTTGAGGCCCACGTACAGCCATTCGACCGCCTGCAGCAGCGTATAGAGCCCGGCCAGCGCGACGCCGCCGAACACGATGCCGCCGATGCCCATGCCGAGCGCGGTGGCCAGCCCGTCGCGGCGCGACAGCCCGATCGAATTGCGGGCAACCAGCACGAAGCTCGGGCCCGGAATCATCGCGCCGAGAAACAGCGCAGCCAGGATGGCGAGTACGGCAGCCGATGCAGTCATCGAAGTCTCCTTGATGAGCGACGCCGAATCGCCGACGCCTGCGTGTCGTTTCCGACGGTCGAGCCGCAGATTCTGGCACGCTTCGCGCATGGCCGAAAGCCGCCTTGCGCTGCTATGCTGGCCCTCTTTCCCGTCATTCGCGCCGCCGCCCATGATCGAGATCCGCGCCGCCCGTCGCGATCAATCCGATGCCGGGCACCGAATTTCTCGGGCGAGATCGGTAGACCCGTGCGCTCGACGCGCCCTTCCTCCTTTCGACCGGACACCCCGTCATGCGCGTTTCCCGACTGCCCTTCGTGCTCCTCCCGCTGCTCGCCGCGCTGTCGCTCGACGCCCGCGCCGGCGACCTGCCGAAATCGATCGCCGCACAATTGCCCGCCGGCTACCAGCCGCTGCGCGCGCAGGCCGGGCCGGATCTCGACAACGGGAAGCACAGCTTTCTCGTGGTCGTGCATCGGGCGGTCGATACGCGCGAGCAGCCGTCGCCGCGTCCGGTGCTGATCTTCGAGGAACAACCGGATCACGCGTTCCGGCTCGTCGCGCGCAACGATCAGGTCGTGCTGCGCGCGAACGAAGGCGGCCAGTGCGACCCGTTCGATCCCGAAGATGCCGCCGACAACGGCTTTGCCGTAAAAGGCCGCTATTTCACCGTGCAGAACTTCGTCGCGTGCGGGCAGCACTGGAGCGACTACGTGACGTTCCGCTACGACCCGCACACGCACGGGTGGCTGTTTTCGAACCGGATCGTCACCGAATCGTTTCCGCTCGACGACCAGCCCGACCACGTCACCGTCACGCGCGCCGACGCGCACCGGCCGGTGTCGTTCAGTCAGTGGCAACGCAAGGACTGACGCGGCCGGGGCAACGCGCTGCGACCGGTTGCATCGCACGCCGGCCGGCGCGGGCACGACCCGACGCCGTCATGCCCCGCTGCCCCCGCCCTGCCCGCACTCGCGAGCGCACGCCAACAGGGCTACCATAGGCGCTCGCCGTCGCGCGACCGTGCGCCGGCATCGCACGCGGCTCGCCCGCACGCGTTCCCTCGCGGCACCCGCACAGGAGGACGTCATGACGCAACACTTCGACGCGATCGTCATCGGCACCGGGCAGGCCGGGCCGCCACTCGCCGCGCGGCTGTCCGCCGCCGGGATGAAGGTCGCGATCATCGAACGCGGCCGCTTCGGCGGCACCTGCGTGAACACCGGCTGCATTCCGACCAAGACGCTGATCGCGAGCGCATACGCCGCGCAGCTTGCGCGACGCGCCGGCGAATACGGCGTGTCGGTCGGCCCCGTCACCGTCGACATGAAAGCCGTGAAGGCGCGCAAGGACCAGATCTCCGGCCGCTCGAACCACGGCGTCGAGCAATGGGTGCGCGGCCTCGCGAACACGACCGTGTTTCAGGGGCACGCCCGGTTCGAGCGCGCCGATGCGGTGCGCGTGGGCGACGAAGTGCTCGAAGCGGAACGCATCTTCATCAACGTCGGCGGGCGCGCGCAGGTGCCGGCCATGCCGGGCCTCGACTCGGTGTCGTACCTGACCAACTCGACGATGATGGACGTCGACTTCCTGCCCGAGCATCTCGTGATCGTCGGCGGCAGCTATGTCGGGCTCGAATTCGGCCAGATGTATCGCCGCTTCGGGTCGCAGGTCACGATCGTCGAGAAGGGCGCACGCCTGATCCGCCGCGAGGACGAGGACGTGTCGCAGGCCGTGCGCGAGATTCTCGAAAACGAAGGGATCGACGTGCAGCTCGATGCGACCTGCCTGAGCGCACGGCGCGACGGCGACGGCATCGCGGTCGGCCTCGACTGCGCGGGCGGCGGCCGCGAGGTCGCGGGCTCGCACCTGCTGCTCGCGGTCGGACGCGTGCCGAACACCGACGATCTCGGGCTCGACCGTGCGGGCGTCGCGATCGACGCACGCGGCTATATCGAGGTCGACGAGCAGTTGCGCACCAACGTGCCCGGCATCTGGGCGCTCGGCGACTGCAACGGGCGCGGCGCGTTCACGCACACCGCGTACAACGACTACGAAATCGTCGCGGCCAATCTGCTCGACGGCGATCCGCGCAAGGTGTCCGATCGCATCACCGCGTACGCGATGTATATCGATCCGCCGCTCGGCCGCGTCGGCATGACGCTCGCGGAAGCGAAGCAGACGGGCCGCCGGCTGCTCGTCGGCACGCGCCCGATGACGCGCGTCGGCCGCGCGGTGGAAAAAGGCGAGAGCCAGGGTTTCATGAAGGTGATCGTCGACGCGGACAGCCATGCGATCCTCGGCGCGTCGATCCTCGGCGTGACGGGCGACGAAGTCGTGCACGGGATGCTCGACGTGATGGCCGCGGGCGCGCCGTACACGACGATCAGCCGCGCGATGCACATCCACCCGACCGTGTCGGAGCTCGTGCCGACGCTGCTGCAGGATCTGCATCCGGTGGAATGACGCGCGGCCCGCATGAGTGTCATGCGGGCCGCGGGCGCGCCTGTCGTCAGCGACGGCACGCCCGCCAACCGCCCACTCAGCCTTCGAAATACCGCGGCCGGTCGATATCGGCCAGCAGTCCCGGCTGCGTCGGCGCCCAGTCGAGCGATGCACGCGTGCGCGCGCTCGTTGCGGGCGCATCCATCCCCGCGAACATCGCGAACCAGCCGAAGTGTTCGCCGGCTTCTGCCGCCGTTTTCGCGACGACCGGCACGTTCAGCCGCCGGCCGATCACGTCCGCAATGTCGCGGAACCGCACGCCCGTATCGTCGACCGCGTGATAGCGCGCGCCGGCCGCGCCGCGTTCGACCGCGACCCGGTACACGCGCGCCGCATCGAGCCGGTGCACGGCCGGCCAGCGGTTGTCGCCCTCACCGAGATAGGCCGACGCGCCCTTCTCCCGCGCGAATGCAATCAGGCGCGGCACGAAGCCGTGATCGCCGTCGCCGTGCACGGACGGCGGCAGGCGCACGACCGACGCGTGCACGCCGCGCGCCTCGAGCGCGACCGCGGTCGCTTCGGACGCACGCGGGTAGGCCGACGACACCGGCACGTGCGGATCGTCTTCCGTCGCCGCGCGCCCGGGTGCGACGAGCGCGAGCCCCGACGTGACGACCAGCGGGCGCGCCGAGCCCGCGAGCGCCGCGCCGATCGTCTCGATCGCGCGACGATCGAGCTCGCAGTTCTGCGCGAAGCGCGAGAAGTCGTGATTGAATCCCGTATGGATCACCGCATCGGCGGCTTCGGCGCCGCGCGTGAGGCTGTCGAGATCCTCCAGCGACCCGCGAAGGACGTCGGCGCCAGCCGCCGCGACCGACTCGGCGGCCGCATCGGACCGCGCAAGGCCGAGCACCGAGTGCCCGGCGGCAACGAGTTCGGCCACGACGGCCGAGCCGACGAACCCCGACGCTCCAGTAACAAAGACACGCATGTTCAACCCCTCCGAATGGCATGGAGGCTTACTATCTGTCGACCGCCGCGCACGGTGAAGTCGTGACGGTTTACCGGTAAACGAACTAACAGGCTATGCCAGACGCCCCCGACAACCTGCTCGGCGCGTACCTGCGGGACCGCCGCGAGAAACTCGACCCGGCCGCGCTCGGGCTGCCGGCCACGCGCCGCCGCACGCCGGGCCTGCGGCGCGAGGAAGTCGCGCAGCGCGCGCACGTGAGCACCGCGTGGTACACGTGGCTCGAACAGGGGCGCGGCGGCGCGCCGTCGGCCGACGTGCTCGACCGGCTCGCGCGCGCGCTGCTGCTGAACGACGCCGAGCGCGAGCACCTGTTCCTGATCGGCGTCGGCCACCTGCCGGAAGTGCGCTATCACGCGACCGACCATGTGTCGCCGCGCGTGCAGCACGTGCTCGATTCGCTCGAGGCGAGCCCCGCGATCGTGCGCTCGGCGACGTGGGACGTCGTCGCGTGGAACGACGCGGCGGCCGCGACGCTGACCGACTACACGACGCTGCCGCCGGAACGGCGCAACATCCTGCGGCTCATCTTCATCGATCCGCACGTGCGCGGCGTGCAGGCGAACTGGGCACGCGTCGCGCGGTTCGCGGTAGGCGCGTTTCGCGCCGACGTCGCGCGCGGCGGCGCGACGCAGGCCGTGCAGGCGTTCGTCGACGAGATGCGCGCGATGAGCGCCGAGTTCGACGCGCTGTGGCGCGACCACGATGTCCGCTCGCACGAAGAAGGGACCAAGGAGATCCACCATCCCGCGGTCGGGCGAATCGCGCTCGAATACTCGGCGTTCGCGGTGAGCGGCCGGCCCGACCAGACACTCGTGATCTTTACGCCCGAAACGGCGGCCGATCGCGCGCTCGTCCGGAAACTGGTGGCCGCACACGAGCAAGCCCGGGCCGAGCAGATACCCGTCGCATGACGGTGCGCGTTTCGTCTGACGAACGCGCCGTCGCGCGGTATCGCCCGCCGCCGCCGGCCGCCCCCATCCGTCCCCGTCGCCCCGTGCGAATCCATCGCATTCCGCACTGATTCCCAGTCGAATATTTAATTTTCACCTGGCGTAGCGCGCGCTTACCCTTTCGGCATCGCATCACCGGGCCACCGGCCCCTCCCTGGAGCATCCCGATGTCCGAACCCGGCACCGCGCAAGCCGTCCCCCGCCCGCATGCGGCTTCCGTGTCCTATGGCGCGCTCGCGCTGCTGGTGCTGGCCGGCCTCAACCTGCGCCCGTTCCTGACCGCCTTCGGCCCCGTGCTCGACGTCGTGCGCGCCGACACGGGCCTCGGCTTTCGCGCGGCCGCGCTGCTGACCACGCTGCCGTTCGTGCTGATGGGTGTCGTCGCCGGGATCGGCGTCGGGCTCGCGCGGCGCGTCGCCTGCATCGCCCGCGTCGCCTTCGTCACCGGTTACGCCGGCCGCGTCGGAACCGGCGTCGCCAGCGTCACCATCGACGTGACCGTGCGAGCCGTCCGAGTCGTCGGCCGGCGCCTTCGGG
>NZ_JAAGPM010000229.1:0-7593 GCF_017104865.1 Burkholderia sp. Ac-20349 | reverse complement strand
TAGACGAGATAGCCGCCCGGCGGCACGGCCTGCGCGAGCCCGCGCAGCGAGCGCTCGATCAGCGCGTTCTCGCCGAACAGCTCGTAGAGGCCCGACACGATCGCGAGCGTCGGACGCGGCTCGAGCGGCTTCCGCGTGATCGTTGTTGATGAAGCTGACGACGATGTAGCTCTGGCCGTCGGCGCCGGCGACGTAACCGGCGATCGCGCGCACGTCGCGCAGCGTGCCGGTCTTGATGTGTGCGTTGCCGAGCACGCCGGCGTTGGTGAGGCGGTTCTTCATCGTGCCGTCGATGCCCGCGATCGGCAGCGAATCGATGAAGGCCTGCGCGACAGGGCTTGCGTTCGCGGCCTGCAGCAGCGCGGCGAGCGACAACGCGCTCATGTGCTCTTCGCGCGACAGGCCCGAGCCGTTTTCGAGCAAGAGGTCGGGCATCGCGATGCCGTTCTTCTGCAGGAACGCCTGGATCACGCGGCTCGACTGTTCGGGCGTCGCGGGCGGCTTGCCGCTGACCGCGCCGATCGTCAGGAACAGGTTGCGCGCCATCACGTTGTTGCTGAACTTGTTGATGTCGTAGACGATGCTGCCGAGCACCGGGCTGTGATGCACGGCGAGGGGCCGCGCGGTGGTCGGCACCTTGCCTTCGCTCACCGGCCCCGCGATCGTGCCGCCGTCCTGCTGCCACAGCGCGAGGAAGCCGCGCGCGAAGAACGTCGTGTGATCGAGGATCGCGAGGTTGGTCGTGTGCGCGCCGCAGCGCAGCGGATAGTCGCCGGCGAACGAGGCGGTCATGATCCCGCTGCCAGCCGTCAGCGTCGGGCGCGCGGCTGCGGCGGCCGCGCTGCACGAGCCCGAGCCTTCGACCAGCTGGTTGTCGATCGACAGGTCGGCGAGCGGCGGCAGCACGTCGACGGCCACCTTGCCGTCGTCGCCCGGCGTGACGGTGAACGATATGGCCTTGAAGGCGTACAGCAGCGGATCGGGGCCGACGTTGTACGGCGCGCTTGCGTCGTCGTCGAACGAAGGGAGATCGCGCGTCGATGCCGCGAAATAGCTCTTGTCGAGCACCAGGCCGCCGGCCACGCGCTTGACGCCGGCCTTGCGGAGCTTGTCGACGAGGTCGATCAGCTCTTCGGGCACGAGCTTCGGATCGCCGGTGCCCTTGATGTACAGGTTGCCCTGCAGCGTGCCGTCAGGGTCGATCGTGCCGTCCGTGTAGGCGGTCGTGCGCCAGCGGTAGTCGGGGCCGAGGATCGACAGGCCCGAGAAGGTCGTCACGAGCTTCATCGTCGAGGCGGGCATCATCGGCCGGCTCGCGTTCCACGCGATCAGCGGCTCCGGATCGCCGACGCGCTCGACGACGACGCTCATCGCCGACGCCGGCACCTTCGCGCGCTGCAGCGCGACGAGCACGGACGCCGGCAGGCCGGCCGCACGCGCGGCGGGCGACACGACCGGGGTCTTGCGCGCTTCCTTGTGGGATTTCTTGCGGGCCTGCGCGGACGGCGCGAACGCGAGGGCCGTGCAGGTGGCGATGACGGCGGCGGCCCGCAGGCAGACGCGGGCGCGGGGGGCGAACCGGGTGGACAGATCGGAAATCGGCATGGGCGAATACGGGAGAAGCACGACGTTCGGGCAGGGCGCGCGCGGCGCCAAAGCGCACATTGTAGAGACAAGTCCGGACAGGCCCCTTGCAATCCGCCTTTCTGTTGCATTGCACCGTGCCGCGCACGCGATTCGCGGCGCTACAATGGTCGCCGTGTTTCACTCGCCCGATGGATGCCTGTCCCGATGCGGATTCTGCTTGTCGAAGATGATCGAATGATTGCCGAAGGCGTGCGCAAGGCGCTGCGCTCGGACGGTTTTGCGGTCGACTGGGTGCAGGACGGCGACGCCGCGCTGACGGCGCTCGGCGGCGAGACGTACGACCTGCTGCTGCTCGATCTCGGCCTGCCGAAGCGCGACGGCATCGATGTGCTGCGCACGCTGCGCGCGCGCGGGCTGGCGCTGCCGGTGCTGATCGTCACCGCGCGCGACGCGGTGGCCGATCGCGTGAAAGGGCTCGACGCGGGCGCCGACGATTACCTCGTCAAGCCGTTCGACCTCGATGAACTGGGCGCGCGGATGCGCGCGCTGATCCGCCGCCAGGCCGGGCGCAGCGAATCGCTGATCCGCCACGGCGCGCTGACGCTCGATCCCGCTTCGCACCAGGTGACGCTCGACGGCGTGCCCGTCGCGCTGTCCGCGCGCGAGTTCGCGCTGCTCGAGGCGCTGCTCGCACGGCCCGGCGCGGTGCTGTCGAAGAGCCAGCTCGAGGAGAAGATGTACGGCTGGGGCGAGGAGATCGGCAGCAACACGGTCGAGGTCTACATCCACGCGCTGCGCAAGAAGCTTGGCTCGGACCTGATCCGCAACGTGCGCGGGCTCGGCTACATGGTCGTCAAGGAAAGCTGACGCGTGAGGTCGATTCGTCATCAATTGCTGATCTGGCTGCTCGCGATCGTCGTCGCGGGCGTGGGCATCGCGGGCTGGCTCATCTACCGGCAGGCGCTCGCCGAGGCGAACGAACTGTTCGACTACCAGTTGCAGGAAATCGCCGCGGCCTTGCCGTCCGAGCCGTTCTCGCAGGTGTTCGGCTCGCGCACCAACGGCGACGAAGGCATCGTGATCCAGATCTGGAACCGCAACGGCGTGCTGATGTACTTCTCGCATCCGCGTGCGCCGATCGCGCCGCGCGCGGAGCTCGGCTTCTCGACCGAGCGCACCGACCGCGGCGAATGGCGCGTGTACGGTGCGATCGTCGGCGACAACGTCGTGCAGCTCGCGCAGCCGCTGTCGGTGCGCAACCGGCTTGCGGCGAACGTCGCGCTGCGCACGCTGTGGCCGCTGATCGTGCTGCTGCCGTTCCTCGGCGCGGCCGTGTGGGTGATCGTCGGGCGCGGGCTCGCGCCGCTCGGCCGCGTGACGCGCGCGGTCGAGGCACGCCGGCCGGAAGCGCTCGATCCGCTGCCCGATGCGCGCCTGCCGCTCGAGGTGCAGCCGCTCGTACGGGCGCTGAACGGGCTGCTCGCGCGGCTGTCGGCCGCGCTCGACACGCAGAAGGCCTTCGTGGCCGACGCCGCGCACGAACTGCGCACGCCGCTGGCGGCCGTGCAGATCCAGGCGCAGCTCGTCGCCCGCGCGAAGGACGACGCATCGCGCCGCGAGGCGGTCGCGGATCTCCAGGATGGCGTGTCGCGTGCGACGCGTCTCACGGAGCAGCTGCTCGCGCTCGCACGCGCCGAGCCGGATGGCGCGACGATGCGTGAGCCGGTCGACCTGCAGGGTTTGCTCGCCGAATGCGTGGCCGCGCTTGCGCCGCTCGCGCAGCGGCGCGACATCGATCTCGGCTTCGAGGAAACGCGCGCGGCGAGCGTCGTCGCGGACGTCGGCGCGCTGCGCGTGATGTTCGGCAACCTGCTCGACAACGCGGTGAAGTACACGCCGGACGGCGGCCGCATCGACGTGTCGCTGACCCGCGACGCGGCCGGCCGCGCATGCGTGCAGATCGGCGACAGCGGGCCCGGCATTCCGGCCGACGAGCGCGAGCGCGTGTTCGACCGCTTCTATCGCGACAGTTCCGCGCGAGCGCGCACCGACGTGTCGGGCAGCGGGCTCGGGCTCGCGATCGTCAAGCGCGTGGCCGCGCAGCAGGGCGCGACGGTGTCGCTCGGCGACGCGGCCGCGGGCGGCCTGCTCGTCAGCGTCGTGTTCCGCGACGCGGAGATGCCGGCCGAGGCGGCGCAACCGTCCGAATCCGTGTGAAGAACGGTGCCGGAAGGGCGTGAACAGGCCCTAAGCCCCGCTTAAGGCTGATTAAGCCTCCTTTAAGTCAGGGTCGTTACGCTGCGTCCTAACAAAGAGGAGGTCCTACGATGAACACCCGATTCCTTGCGCGCGGCGCCGTCGCGGTCGCCGTGGCGGCCGCCCTGTCCGCCGCTTATGTCGCCGGCACCCACCGTGCCGATCCGCAGATCATCACGCCGGCGCAGGCCGCCGCGCTGATGCCGGCCGAAGCGGCCGCCAAGACCGGCATTCCCGATTTCTCCGGGCTCGTCGAGACCTACGGCCCCGCGGTCGTGAACATCAGCGCGAAGCATGTCGTGAAGCAGGTGTCGCGACGCGTGCAGCAGCAGCCGCAACTGCCGATCGACCCGAGCGACCCGTTCTACCAGTTCTTCAAGCACTTCTACGGCCAGGTGCCGGGCATGGGCGGCGACGCGCAGCCGGACGACCAGCCGAGCGCGAGCCTCGGTTCCGGGTTCGTCATCAGCTCCGACGGGTACATCCTCACCAATGCGCACGTGATCGACGGCGCGAACGTCGTCACGGTCAAGCTGACCGACAAGCGCGAATACAAGGCGAAGGTCGTCGGCGCGGACAAGCAGTCCGACGTCGCGGTGCTGAAGATCGACGCGAGCGGCCTGCCGACCGTGAAGATCGGCGACCCGGCGCAGAGCAAGGTCGGCCAGTGGGTCGTCGCGATCGGTTCGCCGTACGGCTTCGACAACACGGTCACGTCGGGCATCATCAGCGCGAAGTCGCGCGCGCTGCCGGACGAGAACTACACGCCGTTCATCCAGACCGACGTGCCGGTGAACCCCGGCAACTCGGGCGGCCCGCTGTTCAACCTGCAGGGCGAGGTGATCGGCATCAACTCGATGATCTACTCGCAGACGGGCGGCTTCCAGGGCCTGTCGTTCGCGATCCCGATCAACGAGGCGATCAAGGTCAAGGACGAGCTCGTGAAGACGGGCCACGTGAGCCGCGGCCGCCTCGGCGTCGCCGTGCAGGGGCTGAACCAGACGCTCGCGAGCTCGTTCGGACTGCAGAAGCCGGACGGCGCGCTCGTCAGCTCGGTCGATCCGAACGGCCCGGCCGCGAAGGCCGGCCTGCAGCCGGGCGACGTGATCCTGTCGGTCAACGGCTCGCCGGTTGCCGATTCGACGTCGCTGCCCGCGCAGATCGCGAACCTGAAGCCGGGTTCGAAGGCCGACCTGCAGATCTGGCGCGACAAGTCGAAGAAGACGATCAGCGTGACGCTCGGCGCGATGGCCGACGCGAAGCTCGCGTCGAATGACGGCGGTCCGGTCGAGCAGGGGCGCCTGGGCGTCGCGGTGCGTCCGCTGTCGCCGCAGGAGCGCAGCGCCGACAACCTGTCGCACGGCCTGATCGTGCAGCAGGCCGGCGGGCCGGCCGCCAACGCGGGCATCCAGCCCGGCGACGTGATCCTCGCGGTCAACGGCCGCCCGGTCACGAGCCCCGAGCAGTTGCGCGACGCGGTCAAGGGCGCGGGCAACAGTCTTGCTCTCTTGATCCAGCGCGATAATGCACAGATCTTCGTGCCGGTCGACCTGAGCTGACCGGCCACGGCCGACGGCCGGCCAGGCCGGCCGCGGCGGGCGCCGCCGCCGTTCGAACGCGTGACGCTGCGCCCTGTATGTGTTCCGACCCCAAGGAGAGAGCCATGCAATATCTACGCAACGTGTCCCGATTTGCCGTCGCCGCGGCGCTGGTCGCCGGCCTCGCAGCCGGTGCGACCGGCGCGTACGCGCAGTCGGACGGCTTGCCCGCCGCGCGCCAGCAGGGCGACGTCACCTTTGTGTCCGGCGGCGTCGGGCAGGACGAATCGACGGCGTTCCAGCGCAACGAGCCGATGTGGCCGCTGGCGCTGCGGTTCACCGGCAAGGGCGGCGAGTTCCTGGCCGACGTCCATGTGCGGATCGTCGACGGCAAGGGCGACGAGGTGCTGAAGACCGACGCGCGCGGGCCGTACATGCTCGTGAAGGTGCCGCCGGGCCGCTATACCGTGCATGCGTCGTACCAGGGCAATGAGGAATCCCGCGCCGTCACGGTCGGCGCGAAGGGCGGCGCGAAAACCGCATTCCAGTGGAGCGCGCAGTAGCCCGCCGCGCGCGGCCCCGGCCCGGGTCGCGCATTCGGCAGCGGTTTCGCCCATAATGAAAGCCACGGCACGCGTGCCGTGGCTTTTTCGTTTCCTGAGCCCGGCCTGGCCGGGCCGCCCCAAGGAGAAACGATGTCCGATGCAGCCGACCCTCGTCTCGAAATCGTGCCGAACCGCCATCGCGTGCGCGTGATCCATCGCGGCATCACGTACGCCGATTCGCACGGCGCGCTGACCGTGCGCGAAACGGGCCTGCCGGACACCCACTACCTGCCGCGCGGCGACGTCAACATGCGCCGGCTCGTGAAATCGGGCGTCACGTCGGCCTGTCCGTTCAGGGGCCAGGCCGTGCACTTCGACTTGCAGACGGAAGACGGCGTGATCGAAAACGCCGCATGGAGTTACGAGGAACCGGAGGAGGCTGCGTCGGCGCTCGCGCACTACGTCGCCTTTGACGCCGCACGGATCGACAGTCTCGTCGAGACGTCCTGATGCGGCGCGCGTTCATCGGGGAGGCGTCATGGAACTGAACGACACATTACGCGTACCGCTCGCGCCGCCTGTCGTACAGGCGGCGTTCGAGGATCTCGCGTTGCTGCGCGCGAGCTTCGAGCATTGCGAATCCTTCGAGAAGCATGCGCATGGCGAGTTCGCGCTGACGATCACGGTGCCGCTCGGCCCGCTGCGTGCCCGCTACGACGTGCGGGCGCATGCGGCCGCCGAGCAGGGCGACGCGGAAGGGCAGCCGCGCCGCGTGCTCAACTTCAAGGCGCGGGCCGACGGGCTCGGCGCGCTGCGCGGTCAGGTCGAACTCGTGCTGATGCCGGATGACGACGCGAACGCCACGCGCATCGAGTACGTCGTCTGGGTGACGGCGAGCGGCCCGCTCACCGAGCTGCCGGGGCGGCAGATCGAAAATACGCTGCGCGAATGGACCGACGATTTCTTCCGAGAATTCTGCGCGGTCGTCCAGGCGAAGCACGGCCTCGCACCGAATCGCGCACGCTCGGCCGCGCCGCGGCGCCAGCATGTGTTCCTGCGGCCGGCGGCGCTGGTGGCCGCGACGAAGCGCGCGTTGCCGCCGCACCTCGGTGGCGCGCTGACCGGGCGCGCGGCCAGCGCGCTCCCGCATCGCGGCTCCGGCACGGTGCCCGTCTGGGGCTGGGCCGCGATGATCGTCTTCGTCGCGCTGCTGCTTTACGCGGCGCGCTGGATCAACGGCGGCTGAACGGCCGGACGGTTCCGCTGCGAGGCCCGCCCGCCGCGCGCGTTACCGCACGACATCGGCGCCGGCTCCGGCGCCGCGAAATTCCCTTCGATACGCGGACGGCGAGGTGCCGAGCGCGCCCGCGAAATGCTGGCGCAGCGACACGCTCGACCCGTAGCCGGCCGCCTGCGCGATCGCATCGATCGACTGCCCGGTGGTTTCCAGCAGATGCTGCGCGCGCGCGAGCCGCTCGGCCTGCAGCCACGCGGTGACGGTCGTACCGGTTGCCTGGCGGAAGTGGCGCGTGAACGTGCGCCGGCTCATCAACACGCGTTCGGCGAGCGAATCGACGCTGTGCGCGGCGTCGAGGTGGGCGCGCACCCAGTCGAGCAGGCCCGCGAGCCGCGCGTCGCGCGGGTGCGCGGCGACCGGCTGCGGCACA
>NZ_JAAGPM010000228.1:0-7771 GCF_017104865.1 Burkholderia sp. Ac-20349 | reverse complement strand
AAAGGCACGAGCCCGCGCGAGGATCTCGGCACGCTCGCCGCGCTGACGCGTCACTACCGCGCGCTGCGGCCCGATCTCGTGTTCCATTACACGATCAAGCCGAACATCTACGGCTCGGTCGCCGCGTTCGACTTCGCGCGCGGCGATGACATCGAGGCGGTCGCGATCGGCCGAGCCGCCGTGTCGCGTTTCGGTGCGACGGTCGAGTCGGTGCAGACGTCTGGTGCCGCGCGGTTTCTGATCCTGTCGCCGCCCGGCTTCGTCGACCGGCTGCGCACGCGCGCGGAGCCGCGCGTGCCGGTGCGGATCGCCGCCTGCTGCGCGGGCGGGGCGGAAGGGGCGGAAGGTATCGGGATGGTGCACGACATCAGCGTGAGCGGGCTGTCGATTGCCGTCGACCGGCCGATTGCGGCAACCGGCGAACCGTTGCGCGTGCTCCTTCCGTACGCTGCGGGCGACCGGGTCGAGCTGCTGGCGCTCCAGGGTACCGTGCGGGCCGTCCATGCGGATCCGGCTGCGCCCGCGCTGACGCTGCATCACGCGGCGTTCGGCGAGATCGGCGCCGACGACCTGATCCGCCTCAAGGCGCTGCTGTTCGACCGGCTGATGGCGTCGTCGGATACCGATCGGCGGCGCTGATGGGGGGCGGGCGGACCGGGCGCCGTGCCGCGGTATTCAGTGCGTGAATGCCGATAATCATCTGATGATTCAACGGTTTCCGCGGCGATTGTATATTTTCCGTCAACAGTGAATTCGCGATTTAAGTATTTACCCTGATAGCGCAGCCTCCTAGACTTCTACTCATGCGCAACGACCCCGAGTCCGAAGCGCCTGACAAAACAATTCTGGAGGTAACGCATCATGAAATCGCTGATCAAGGCAGTTGCACTGGCCGCTCTGGTGGCCGCACCGGTCGTCTCGTTCGCACAGAGCCAGCAGCCGCTGACGCGCGCGCAAGTGCGCGCCGAGCTGGTCCAGCTCGAAAAGGCCGGCTACAACCCGAACGACTGGATGAACTACCCGGAAAACATCCAGGCCGCACAAGCAAAGATCGCCGCCGCGCAGAACACCGGCGCGCAAGCTGATGCAACGGGCTACGGTGCGAACGCTGCCGCGGCGTCGCAGTCGGGTCAGCGCGTGGTCGTGCCGGCCGCCACCGACCGTTCGTCGGTGTTCTTCGGCCACTAAGCCAGTTGCCATGCGGCGGCGTTTGCCGCCGCTGGAAGCCTCGCATTGAAAAGAGCCCGCACTCGGTTGGAGTGCGGGCTCTTTGCATTGGAGCGCAGCGGCGCGATGCTTTCAGCCGCGAGGAATGCGCAGGACATGCGAAAACTGGCGATGGATCCATGCGATATCAACCCGTGCCAATAATCATGTCGCATGCAACGTACGCTGGATACGCTTCCGCGTTGCATCGTTAGCGTAAGATCGCCGGAGATGTGGAATGACGATTTCAATCAACGGAGAAGCGATGCGCCTGTATTTGGTCAGCGGAACAGTGTCAAATTTGCGCTTTTCTCGCGAGGTGTATTCGGCATCAAAATTTCAAAAATTCGAAGCGATGGCAGCGGAGTTCGCGCCTCTATTGCGTGAGGCCATTGGTGAAGGTGGTATGGCGATGCAGAACGATCCTGACAGGGCTCGCGCCAAACCACGCAAAGGTTACTGGATCGAGATCGAGGTGGCAGGGCGAACGCTCGAGGGCTGGTTCGACAGTATTTCGATTGAGAATGGCGGGCATGTCGACGCCGTCTGTGACGAAAACGGATTGATGATGGCGCTTCACAACCCGTTTGCGAGGTTGATCGTATTCAAGCCGCCTTGCCCTGACGGCCTGAAGCCCGTTTTCAACAGATCCTTGCTTTACGCCTACCTCGCCGTGACCGCGCTTTTATTTTTTGGCCTGGCCTTTATGTTGGCGTTCGCGGCATCCACGTGGGGCCAATTTTTTGACCTGATGCCGATCCTGCTGGCAATAACGATGTCTGTCGTGGCGCTCTTCGTGCTGTTGGCCTTTCGCGATGAATTGATCATTGGGCGGAGAACCAGAAAGATTCTCAAGTTGCTCGGTTTGTCGGATACGGCGAGCAAACTGACGGCGGAATACATCGGCACCGGTGACGCGTACCGCTACTGACGGTTTCGGCCCGAACCTCCGGCCGCTTTTGAGCCATGATTTGGGTGACTGCGCGATTCTTCCGTCAGGCGAATCCAGGGTTTCAACCGCGAGCTATCCCGTAAAAATGTGTGTTCCCGGTATCCCTGAAATCCATGCGACGGGCCCACACTTGGGCTTCAACTCCACCCATCATTACCGCGCAGTACTCGCGTGCCGAGCCCGCGTCGCGAGCACGGCCGCGACGCCGCCGAGGATCGCGGCCGATGCGAGCGCGAGCCGCCATGTCGGCTGTTCCGACAGGAACAGCACGGCGCCGCACGCGGCGATGGGCGGAACGGAGAGCTGAACCGCCGCGGCGCGCATGGCCGTGAGGTGCCGCAGCGCGGCATACCAGACCACGTAGCCGAGGCCCGACGTCAGCGCGCCGGAAAGCGCGGCGAGCGCGACGCCGGCCGGCGTGACATGAAAGCGGGCGGCGAGCACGACGCTCAGCGCGAGTGCCAGCGGCGCCGCACGCAGGAAGTTGCCGGCGGTCGCCGCGACCGGATCGACGGGCCGACGGCCCCGTATCGAATAGATGCCCCACGCAATGCCGGCGGCCGTCATCAGCGCGGCACCTTGCGGCGTCGGCGCGGCGAGCCCGGGTGACACGAGATATACCAGCCCGCCGAGCGCCGCGCCGAACCCGGCCCAGCCGGTCGCGGCAAATCGTTCGCCGGCATGCCATCCCGCCGCGAACATCGTCAGTTGCACCGCGCCGAACAGGATCAGCGCGCCGGTGGCCGCGCTGACGGTCAGGTACGCAAACGAGAAGCATGCGACGTACACGAACAGCATCGCCGCAGCCGGCCAGTCGGCTGGCGGGGCCGGCCGTCGGGCACCCACGCGCGCGACAACCGCGAGCATCAGCGCGCCCGATACGAGGCGCAGGCTGCCGAAGCTGGCCGCGTCGATTCGCCCAGCCTGCAGCGCGAGTCGGCACAGCAGCGAATTCGATGCGAACGCGAGCATCGCGATCGTCGTCAATGCGACGATGCGCACGCCCGGCCGGACATGCAGCGCGAATGCGGAGGCGGGCGGTCGCATCGGGGCCTCACGCGTGGCTGGCGACGATCAGCACGGCCGCGCCGAACAACGCGACGCCGAGCGGCGCGGTGAGCGCCTGCCCCCACGACGCATTCTTCTCGAGGGCCATCAACGCGGCGAGCGACAGCATCCAGCCCAGACTACCGGCGCCGACGACGAACATCAGCAGCATCAGCGCCCAGCAGCAGCCGACACAGAAGACCCCGTGGCTGACGCCGAGCGCGAACGCGTGACGCATCGGCGTGCGGCCGCGCCAGCGGCTGATCACGAAACTGAAGGGGGTTCGGCAGCGGTCGAGGCAGTGCGTCTTCAGTCCGCTGAACTGGAACGCACCGGCGAGCGCGAAGACGGCCGCGCCGATCAGCCAGCCACGCCACGCGAGCGCCGGCACCTGCGCGACACCGGTCAGCAGCAGCCCGTGCAGGGCGTGTGCGACGAGGCCGAAGCCGCTCCACGTGGCGACGTAGCCGATGCCGACGAGCGCAAGCAGGCGCGTCTGGTCGGGGCGGCTCGCGACGACGCGGGCGAACGCATCGAACAGCGACAGCGTCGTCGGCAGCATCATCGCGAGGATCATCAGGGTCCAGCCGGCCGCGTCGAACGCAGCCGGCAGCCACAGCGTGCCGCCCGGCAGCGCGCGACAAAGCGCGCTGAACGGCGACGGCAGTGTGCTGTCGCCGTGGTCGAGGTACCGCCCGTACGGACTGCGTGTCCACGCCCACAGGGTGAGCCATGCGAACGCGACGAGACTCGCGAGCACGAGTGGAAACACGCGCCGATGCAGCGACGCAGCCATGATCGTTGGCGTGCGATCGCGCTTCACGCGTCGAACAGGAACGTGCTCTGCAGCGCGTTGTGATTCTTCAGATCGACGTCGATGCCGATCGCCGCGTTCTTCGACCGATAGACGGGCGCCTTGCCGACGAACACCGGCGCGCCGGGCACCGTCGAGAACACGGTGTCGGTCAGCGTCGTCTGCGCGCCGCTCGGGCCGAGGTACGGCTCGAGTTCCGCGTGGTAGTCGGTGCCGATCGACAGCGTGCCGCGCGCCCCTTCGACATTGAACGTGATGGGGGCGCGTTCGATCGACACGACCTTGCCGATCAGTTTGGCGAGTTCGGCGATCGGGCCGCCGGCCTGGCCCGTGTAGACCTTGAGCAGCGCCTGCTCCTGCGCTTCGGACGCCGTGTCGCTGAGATAGATCGCAGCCGTCCAGTTGCCTTGCAGGATGTTGCCCGGCACGCGGCACACGGCGGCGAGCGTATTGCCGCCCACGTCGACGCCGTCGATGGTGCCCTTGTCGACATGCCACGCGACGATCGTGTCGCAGACGCCGAAATCCGGATCCTCGCCGATCCAGCACGGGCAAAGTACGCGACAGTTGCAGACCTCGAGCAGACGGCCTTCAAGGTGATAGCTCATGATTCCCTCCAGGGAGCGACGGCGATGGCACGTTGGGCTGGGTGGAGGAAGCTGACAGACGAATCGTCACCCCGCTCGGCGATGCGAACGCGAAATGCGCTGAGGAATGCGCGGAAGCGGAGACGGGATGGATGCGATAGCGCGGGCCTGAAGCGGCGTATCGATTTTCAAGTGTAGGTGTGGAGGGCCGATATGCAAGCCGTCGCAGGCTGCGAGGCCGGCTGACAAGCCAGCGCGCGTGCGCTAGCATCGCGATCGGTGTCGCCGTGAGACGGCGGCGCGGTGCGCGTCAGCGCGGCAAGCCCGGCACCGGGTTCCCCGACTTCAACGAACAACAAGGAGCATCCATGCGTGTCTTGACCGGTCTGCTGTGCTCGCTGGCGCTGGCGGCGAACGTCGCCCATGCGCAGGCGAATTGTGCCGACGCGACGGATCAGGCGACGATGACGGCATGCGCCGATCGCGCCTACAAGAAATCCGACGGGGAACTGAACCGGATCTACCAGGCCGTCACCGCACGCCTGCACGAAGCGCGGCCGCTTGCCGACAAACTGGTGAATGCGCAGCGTGCGTGGATCGCGTATCGCGATGCCGAGTGCAACTTCTCCAGCGCGAATGCCGAAGGCGGCAGCGTGTATCCGATGGTCGTGTCGACCTGCCTCGACGATCTGACCAAGGCGCGCACCGAAACGCTGAAGGGCTATCTGTCGTGCGAGGAAGGCGATCTCGCGTGCCCGGTGCCGGCCAAGTAAGCGTCGTGCGCCGCCCCGGCCGGCCGCCTGCCGCGCGGCCGGTAGCGCCGGCCATCCACGCGCTGCCGGACGTCGTCCGTTACACGTCGTCCGTTTCGTCGAGCAGCTTGTGCCGCATCGCGTAACGCACCAGCGCCGCTTCGTGCGGCATCTGCATCTTTTCCAGGATCCGCGTCTTGTACGTGCTGACCGTCTTCGCGCTCACGCACAGCGCGTTGGCGATCTCGGTCAGCGTCTGGCCGGCGGCGATCCGCCGGAACACGTCGAATTCGCGGTCGGACAGCCGCTGGTGCGGTAGCGTCTCGGCCGGCTCGTTCAGGCTCTGCGCGAATTGCTCGGCCATCGCGAGGCTCACGTAGACGCCGCCCGACGCCACCTTCGTGACCGCGCCCACCAGCTCGGCGCTCGCGCTTTCCTTCGTCAGATACCCCGACGCACCGGCGCGGAACGCGCGCACCGCGTATTGCTGCTCCGCGTGCATGGTCAGCACGAGGACGCGCAGCGCGGGCTTCTCGTCCTTGATCTGCTTGATCAGTTCGACGCCGTTGCGGCCCGGCATCGACAGGTCGAGCACGAGCACCTGCGCGGGCGTGGCGCGCACGAGCGCGATCGTCGACGGGCCGTCGCAGGCTTCGCCGGCCACCTCGAATCCGGTGGCGTTCTGGAGGATGTGCCGCAGACCGTCGCGTACGAGCGTATGGTCGTCGGCGATGAGCACCTTGATCATATGATGAGCGTTTCCTGTTGTACGGTACTGAGCGGGAGGGCGACGGTGATCGAGAAACCGCGCGCGAGCGCGGTGTCGATCGTCACGGTGCCGCCCAGCATGTGGGCGCGTTCGCGAATGCCGATCAGGCCGAACGACTTGTCTTCGTGGGCCGTGCCGCCGCGCGCCGAGCCGCGGCCGTTGTCCGCGACGCGCAACACGCAGAAGCCTTCCTCGACGTCGAGCCGCAGCGCGACGCGCGTCGCATCCGCATGGCGTGCGACGTTCGTCAGCGCTTCCTGCACGATCCGGAACAACGTGGTCGCGCCCGCGCTGGTGAATGTGAGGCCGCCCGTTTCGATGTGTCGCTCGACATCGATCCCGTAGCGGTTCGTGAAATCGTTCGCGAGCCACTCGATCGCGGGCACGAGGCCGAGATCGTCGAGCATCACGGGCCGCAGGTCGGCCGCGATGCGCCGCACCGACGCGACCGTCGCGTCGATCAGCCGCCGCATGCCCTGCAGATGCCCGAGCACGCCCTCGTCGGGCGGCGCATGGCGGGGGCCGCGCAACTGCTGCTCGACCACCGACAGATCCATCTTCAGCGCGGTGAGTTGCTGGCCGAGGTCGTCATGCAGTTCGCGCGCAATGCGGGTCTTTTCCTCTTCGCGCACGTTCTGCAGGTTTGCCGACAGTTCGCGCAATTCCTCGCGCGACTGCTTCAACGCGTTCTCGGCACGCTGCCGCTCGGTGATGTCGCGCAGCATCACCGTATAGAGCTTGCCCGACGCGTCGCGGATCTGCGAGATCGACGCCTCGATCGGGAATTCCTCGCCATTGGCGCGCAGCCCGAACAGCACCCGCTGGCGGCCCATCTGCCGCTCGGATACGCCCGTCACGCCGAACTGGTCGACGTGCTTCGCGTGCGCGGCGCGGAACCGCTCGGGGATGAAGCGCGACAGCGGCGCACCGATCGCCTCCATCGCGGACACGCCGAACACCTGCTCGGCCATCGGATTGAAGATCACGACCGTCTGCTTTTCGTCGATGGTGATGATCGCTTCCATCGACGAACGGATGATGCCCATCATCCGCGCTTCGTTGAGGATGCCGCGGCTGCTCGCGCCGGAGTCGGCGGTGCCGGCGCGGCCTCGCAGCAGTGCATGGATGAGCACGGCGAACGCGATCGACGCGATCAGCCCCGCGGTGAGCACGGTGCCGGCCGCGCGTTGCGCGCCCGTTGCGCTCGGACGGCCGTCTGCGGAATAGGTGAGCGTCAGCACGGTGCCGCCGAAATTCAGCTCGTCGGTGCGCCGCATCAGGTCGGGCGATGCCGACGCCTCGTCGGTCGTCGTTTCGACGCTGACGATCGCGCGCCGATCGCCGCCGGCGGTGATCCAGACGTCGATCCCGCGCTCCGCGTCGAGTGCGCGCTCGATCAGGCGCCGCGGGCTCAACGCTGCGAACAGCACCCCGTCGGCACCGGCTTCGCGCGTGCCGGGCGGTGTGCCGGCCGCATGCGGCGACGCGACGGCCGGCAGGAACAGCGTGAAGGTGCGGGCGTCGCGGGACGTGTCGTCGTCGGCCGGGTGGACGCCGAGCGCGATGTCGCCGGTCTGCAGCGCGCGCGCGAGCGGTGCCGCGTCGGACGCGCCGAAGCGCACGACGGGCGAATTCGACGCCGGA
>NZ_JAAGPM010000227.1:0-7968 GCF_017104865.1 Burkholderia sp. Ac-20349 | reverse complement strand
CTGACCGCGAGCACGGCCACCGGCCAGCTCGTGTTCCTGCCGATGCTCGCGGCGATCGCGCAGCGCCATGGCTGGCGGCCGGTCGTGCTGGTCGTCGCGGTCGCGGCCGCGATCGTGATTCCGCTCGCGAACACCGACGGTACGCTCGACGGGCTCGTGACCGGTTACTACGAGCCGCTGCTGCATGGTTCGCGCGTGCGTCGCGGTCCGTATCAGTACGCGCTCTACCGCTGGCCGGCCGGTTATCGCGCGGGCGCCGCGCTGCCGGCACGCTCGCAGCTCGAACGCGCCGGCATCCTGAACGGCAACGAACTCGTGTGGGTCGACGACCCGATCGAAGCGTTCTTCCTGCAGGTGCAGGGTTCGGGGCGCGTGCTGCTCGACGACGGTTCGGTGATGCGGGTCGGCTTCGGCGGCACCAACAACCAGCCGTATCGCTCGATCGGCAAGTGGCTGCTCGATCGCGGCGAGCTGACGCCGGCTCAGGCGACGATGCAGGGCATCAAGGCGTGGGCGAAGGCGAACCCGAACCGCGTCGACGCGCTGCTCGACACGAACCCGCGGTTCGTGTTCTTCCGCGACATGCCCACCAAGGAAGATGCACCGCATGGCGGCTCGGACGGCCCGATCGGCGCGCTCGGCGTACCGCTGACGCCGGAGCGTTCGATCGCCGTCGATCCGTCGTCGATCCCGCTCGGTACGCCGGTGTTCCTGCAGACCACGCGCCCGCTGACGAATACGCCGATGAACCGGCTCGTGTTTGCGCAGGATACCGGCTCCGCGATCAAGGGCGGCGTGCGGGCCGACTATTTCTGGGGGCTCGGCGACGACGCAGGCGATCAGGCCGGGCGGATGAAGCAGGTCGGCCGGATGTGGCTGCTGTTCCCGAATTCGTGACATGAGGCGGCCCGGGTTGCCCGGGTCGCCGCCGATGCATCAGATGCGGTATTCGTGGGTGCGACGGTGTGCTTGCGGGGCGTCGCTCTGATCGCGAGGGCTCCGGTGCGGTGTCAGTCTTCGTGATGCGCGTGTCGCGTCGACGGGTGCCCCAACGGCGTCCCGGAATGAAACAGCCCGATCGGCATTGGCCGATCGGGCTGTTTCATTTGCAGCCACGGATTCACCGCGCGTCATGCACGCGCAGCGATTGCCGTCAGCCCTTGCGCTTGTCGACGACGCGTCGCGCCTTGCCGACCGAGCGTTCGATCCCGTTCACGGGCAGCACGTTGATCACGGCCGTCACACCGATCAGCGACTTGATGTCGTAGGCGAGCGCCTGTTTTGCCGCATGGATCGCCGCCGTATCGGGCACGGTCTCGGGGCAAGGCTCGACGTTGAGCGTCAGCACGTCGAGCGGGCCTTCCTTCGTCAGCACGATCTGATAGTGCGGCGCGAGCGCGCGCTGCTTGAGCAACTGCTCCTCGATTTGCGTCGGGAACACGTTGACGCCGCGCACGATCATCATGTCGTCCGAACGCCCCGTGATCTTCTCCATCCGGCGCATCGTGCGGGCCGTGCCGGGCAACAGCCGCGTGAGGTCACGGGTCCGGTAACGGACGATCGGCAGCGCCTCCTTCGTCAGCGACGTGAACACGAGCTCGCCGAGTTCGCCGTCCGGAAGCACTTCACCGGTTTCAGGATCGATGATTTCCGGATAGAAGTGGTCTTCCCAGATGGTCGGGCCGTCCTTGGTCTCAACGCATTCGGATGCGACGCCGGGGCCCATCACTTCCGACAACCCGTAAATGTCGACCGCGTCGATACCCATCCGCTTTTCGATCGCGACGCGCATGTCGTTGGTCCAGGGTTCCGCACCGAAGATGCCGATGCGCAGCGAACTCTGCACGGGATCGAGACCCTGGCGCTCGATTTCGTCGGCGATCGACAGCATGTAGCTCGGCGTCACCATGATGATGTCGGGTCGGAAATCCTGGATCAGCTGTACCTGCTTCTCGGTCTGGCCGCCGCCGAACGGGATCACGGTCAACCCTGCGCGTTCGGCGCCGTAGTGCGCGCCAAGCCCGCCCGTGAACAAGCCGTAGCCGTAGCTGACGTGCACCTTGTCGCCACGGCGCGCCCCGGCGGCGCGGATCGAACGAGCGACGAGATTCGCCCATGTGTCGATGTCGCCGGCCGTATAGCCGACGACCGTCGGCTTGCCGGTCGTGCCCGACGACGCATGAATACGCGAGATCTGGTCCTGCGGCACTGCGAACATCCCGAACGGGTAACTGTCGCGCAAGTCGCTCTTCGTCGTGAACGGGAAGCGCGACAGGTCGGCGAGCGTCTTCAGGTCGTCCGGGTGGACACCCGCGTCGTCGAACTTGCGACGATAGACGGGGGAGTGGTCATACGCATGCCGGAGCGACCACTTGAGGCGCTCGAGCTGCAGCGCGGTCAGCTCGTCGCGTGAGGCGGTCTCGATCGGCTCGAGCGGTAGCGGGGTAGTCATGCCTGTCTCCAGTGTTTGTTATGTGCGAGCCGTCGACGTCAGCGGTCTTCCGGGATGACCGTGCCCTTGATCTGGGCGGATTTGCCGCGAAACATCGCGACCGTTTCGCCGGTCTGGTTCGTGACGCGGATGTCGTAGATGCCTTGGCGGCCGGCGCGCGCCTGCTCGATCGCCTCGGCCGTCAGTACGTCATCGCCGTGCACGGGGCGCAGGAATTCGATCGAGCAACCGGCCGCGACGGTATTCACGTTGTACGAGTTGCACGCGAACGCGAACGTCGAATCGGCCAGCGTGAAGATGATCCCGCCATGGCAGGTCTGGTGCCCGTTCAGGAATTCGGGCCGCACGCGCATCTGCAGGCGCGCGTAGCCCGCGCGTACTTCGGCGATTTCCATGCCGAACGCGCGGCTGCATGCGTCGGCGTCGTACATCGCCCGTGCGGTGGCGCGGGCCAGCGAATCGGGGTCGAGCGTGGCAGTGGCGTTCGTCATGTCAACGCCCCTCGAAGCGCGGCGCGCGCTTCTCGATGAATGCCGTCACGCCTTCCGCATAGTCGTGCGACTGGCCGAGCTTGCGCTGCAGGTCGCGTTCCACGTCGAGCTGCTGGTCGAGCGTGTTCGTGACACCGTCGCGCATCGATTGCTTGATCGATGCGATCGCGAGCGTCGGCTGCTGCGCGAGCTGGGTGGCGAGCTGGCGGGCTGACGCGACGAGTGCGTCGTCGTCGACCGCGCGCCAGATCAAGCCCCATTGCTCGGCCTGTTCGGCGCCGAGCTTGTCGCCGGTCAGCGCGAGCCCGAGCGCGCGTGCCATCCCGACGCGTTGCGGCAGGAACCACGTACCGCCCGAATCGGGTACGAGCCCGATCTTGACGAAGGCCTGGATAAAACTGCTCGAGCGGGCGGCGAACACGAGATCGCAAGCGAGCGCGAGATTCGCGCCGGCGCCGGCCGCCGTGCCGTTGACGGCGGCGATTACCGGAATCGGCAGACGCTGCAGGCGGCGGATCAGCGGATTGAAGTGCTCGTCGATCAGCGTGCCGAGGTCGGTGGACGCGCCCGGCGTGAAGTCGAGATCGGCCAGGTCCTGGCCTGCGCAGAAGCCGCGCCCCGCACCTGTCAGGATCAGCGCGCGTGCGCCGGCCGCCTCGACATCATCGAGTGCCGATTGCAGCTCGCGATGCATCGCCCGCGTAAAGCTGTTCAGCTTGTCGGGGCGGTTGAGGGTAATCGTGGCCACGTTCGAGGCCTGATCGATATCCAGCTGAATCGCCTGATAGGACATGCAGTGTCTCCTTCATGACTTCGTTATAGGCGCTCGGTGCGTGGGTTACACGCGTTCGATCGCGAGCGCGATACCCTGGCCGACGCCGATGCACATCGTACAGAGCGCGAAGCGACCGCCCGTACGCTCGAGTTGGTGGAGTGCCGTGGTCACGAGCCGGGCGCCCGATGCACCGAGCGGATGGCCCAGTGCAATCGCACCGCCGTTCGGGTTCACGCGCGGATCGTCGTCGGCGACGCCGAGCATGCGCAGTACCGCGAGGCCTTGCGATGCGAACGCCTCGTTCAGTTCGATCACGTCGAACTGGTCGATGGTCATGCCGAGCTGGCGCAGCAGTTTCTGCGTGGCCGGCGCGGGGCCGATGCCCATCACGCGCGGCGCGACGCCGGCCGTCGCCATGCCGATGACGCGTGCGCGGCGGCGCAAGCCGTACTGGTCGGCTGCCTGCGCATTGGCGAGCAGTAGCGCGCACGCACCGTCGTTGACGCCGGATGCGTTGCCGGCCGTCACCGAGCCGTCCGGGCGTACGACACCCTTGAGCTTCGCAAGTGCTTCGAGCGACGTCTCGCGCGGATGCTCGTCGCGCGAGACGACCACCGGATCGCCTTTCTTCTGCGGAATCGTGACCGCGACGATTTCGTCGGCGAGCGTGCCGTCCTGCTGCGCCCGCGCGGCCTTCTGCTGGCTGCGCAGCGCGAACAGATCCTGGTCGGCGCGGCTGATGTTGTAGTCGACCGCGACGTTCTCGGCCGTCTCGGGCATCGAATCGACCCCATACAGCTGTTTCATCAGCGGATTGATGAAGCGCCAGCCGATCGTCGTATCGTAGATGTCGGCCTGGCGCGCAAACGCGCTCGTGGCCTTGCCCATCACGAACGGCGCGCGCGTCATGCTCTCGACGCCGCCGGCGATCATCAGGCGCGCCTCGCCCGCCTTGATCGCGCGCGCGGCCGTGCCGATCGCGTCCATCCCGGAGCCGCACAGCCGGTTCAGCGTCGTGCCGGGCACCTCGGTCGGCAGGCCCGCGAGCAGCGCCGACATGCGCGCGACGTTGCGGTTGTCCTCGCCGGCCTGGTTCGCGCAGCCGTAGATCACGTCGTCGATCGCCGTCCAGTCGACGTTGCGGTTGCGCTCGACGAGCGCCTTGAGCGGTACCGCACCGAGATCGTCGGCGCGGACATCTTTCAGGGCGCCGCCGTAGCGGCCGATGGGGGTGCGAATCGCGTCGCAGATATAGGCGTCTGTCATGAGCGTATCGATGAGCAACGAACCCGCCGGGTGGCGGATTCGTTCATGGTAGAGAACGTGGCGGCGTTTGCACGTCGACCAATCGGGTTATGCCGGTTGGCCGGCTTCCGCAGGTGCCGCTTTCGGCGCAACATGGACGCGGCTTTGCACCACGCGGAACCGGTTGGCGACGAACGCCGGGTCGGCCAGCGCCGCGTTGGCTGCCGGGTTCGCGCCCGTGCCGTGGAAATCCGAGAATGCGGCCGACTGGTTCACGAACACGCCGCCCGTCAGGTTGATCGACAGTGCGACACCTCCGCGCACCGCCGCATCGTGGGCGGCGTCGACGATCGCATCGTCAGTGCTGTAAACGGAGAGCGTCAGCGCGCCATGTTCCGCCGCGATTTCGCCGGCGAGATCGAGCGACTGCGCGGTCGAGTCGGTCGCGATCACGAACGAGATCGGGCCGAACCACTCCTGCGTGAATTTCTCGCGATCGGCCACGTCGAGTTGCAGCACGAGCGGCGTGCGCACGCGGGCATCGGGGAACGCAGGGTGCTGGAGGGTAAGGCTGTCGGCGAGCACGCGGCCGAGCTGGCGGGCGTCGTCGATGCGTGCGGTCACGCCTTCGTTCTGGATTGCGCCGATCAGTTCGACCGAGCGTGCCGGGTCGCCGGTGAGCTTTTGCACGGCAACGGCGATTGCCTGTGCGACTTCGTCGAAGCTCGCATGGCCGTCCGCCGTCCGGATGCCGTCGCGCGGCACATAGATGTTCTGCGGCGCCGTGCACATCTGGCCGGAGTACAGCGCCAGCGAGAATGCAATGTTCTTGGCGGCGGCCTTCAAATCGTCGGTCGAGTCGATCACGATCTGATTGACGCCGGCCTTCTCGGTATAGACCTGTGCCTGATGGGCATGGCGTTCGAGCCACGTGCCGTTTTGCGTGCTGCCGGTGAAGTCGATCAGCTTGATCTCGGGGCGCAGCGCGAGATCCTGAACGAGTGCGCCGTCGTTGGGTTCGGTCGCGAGGAGCGTGACGACGTTCGGATCGAAACCGGCTTCGCGCAGTACGTCGCGAGCGATCCGGACGGTGATGGCGAGCGGCAGGATCGCGCCCGGATGCGGTTTGACGATCACGGTATTGCCGGTTGCCAGATCGGCGAACAGGCCCGGGTAGCCGTTCCAGGTCGGGAACGTGCAGCAGCCGAGCACGAGCCCGGTGCCGCGCGGGACGATCGTGTAGCGCTTGTGCATCGCGAGCGGCGGGTTCTTGCCTTGCGGCTTTTCCCAGTGCGCATCGGCGGGGATGCGGCGCAGTTCGTCCCATGCATAGGCGACTGCCTCGAGCGCACGATCTTGTGCGTGCGGGCCGCCGGCCTGGAACGCCATCATGAATGCCTGCCCCGTGGTGTGCATCACGCTGTAGGCGATCTCGAAGCTTGCGCGATTCAGGCGCGCGAGGATTTCGAGGCTGACGCCGATCCAGGCGCTCGGGCCGGCTTCGCGCCACGCGCGTTGCGCGGCAGCAGCGGCGGCGATCAGCTCGTCGGGCGTCGACTTCGGATACCGGATGCCCAGTGCAATGCCGTACGGCGACCGCTCTGCGCCGACCGTTTCCCCGGACGCCGGCTGATCGAGCGCGAACGTCTGGTCGAGGTGCGACTTGAACGCGGCCTCGCCATCTGCGTTCGCGCTTTCCCCGTACACTTTGGGGCTCGGCATTTCGGCGAACGGGCTCCAGTACCCGCGGCTCTCGATGGCGGCGAGTGCGTGCTTCAGCGTGTCTTCGTGCTTCGTGAACAGTGCATGGGTCATGGCGGCAGCCTGATGGACGTTGAGAGGGGTTGGATCGATTAATTAACCGACCGGTTGGTCGGAGAATGGTAGCATCAAACTATTCGCATGTGCGAGGCGTTTCTCATTTCATTGATCGAGGAGAAATAGATGGCTTACGAGAACATCCTGGTGGAGACCCGGGGGCGTGTCGGGCTGGTTACGCTGAACCGCCCGAAGGCGCTGAATGCGCTGAACGATGCGCTGATGGATGAATTGGGTGACGCGCTGAAGGCGTTCGATGCCGACGATGGCATCGGCGCGATCGTCGTGACCGGCAGCGAGAAGGCGTTCGCGGCCGGCGCTGACATTGGCATGATGGCGACCTACTCCTATATGGATGCCTACCGGGGCGACTACATCACGCGCAACTGGGAGACGGTTCGCGAGATCCGCAAGCCGATCATTGCCGCGGTTTCGGGCTTTGCGCTGGGTGGTGGCTGTGAGCTGGCCATGATGTGCGACATCATCTTCGCGGCGGACACGGCCAAGTTCGGCCAGCCGGAAATCAAGCTGGGTGTCATGCCGGGTGCGGGCGGCACGCAGCGTCTGCCGCGCGCGGTGTCGAAGGCGAAGGCGATGGACATGTGCCTGACGGCCCGCTTCATGGATGCTGCGGAAGCGGAGCGCGCGGGGCTCGTGTCGCGCGTGCTGCCGGCCGACACGCTGCTCGACGAGGCGATTGCCGCCGCGGCGACGATCGCCGAGTTTTCGCTGCCGGCGGTCATGATGGTCAAGGAGTCGGTGAACCGTGCGTACGAGACGACGCTCGCCGAAGGTGTCCACTTCGAGCGCCGGCTGTTCCATTCGCTGTTCGCGACCGAAGACCAGAAGGAGGGGATGGCAGCATTCGTCGAAAAGCGGAAGCCGGTATTCAAGCACCGCTGATCGGACTGCCCGGGTGGCGGTCGGCGACTGACCGGTATCGGTTGTCGGCGTGATTGCCCGGCCTGTCGAGCCCCAAGCCCCCGTGCGCGGCAGCGCACGGGGGCTTTTTCAAAATATTTTCACAAAGGGGCTTGCGTAGTTGGGGCCGGGTGCTTAAAATCACGCCTCTTTCGCGCTAACGGAAACGCGGCGCGGAAGAGGGAGGCAAGGTTGGCGGTGTGCTGGAGTCTGAGGCGCGCCACTGGCCTGGAAGTTGAGCCCCGCAGTCGCAACGATGTAGTAAA
>NZ_JAAGPM010000226.1:0-7983 GCF_017104865.1 Burkholderia sp. Ac-20349 | reverse complement strand
CCTGTCGCGTGTGGTCCCGGCGCGCGCCGCGCAGCAGGTCGAATCCGCCGAACGCTGCGTTGCCGCGTGCGGCCGCGAGCCGCGCGAGTGCGCGCAGCAGCGTCGATTTGCCGACGCCGTTCGGTCCTCGCGCAGATCGCGACGCTCGCGAGCGCCGCGCTCACGCGCCTGCTGCCGCACTGATCCTTCCGCCCGCGATGACCGACGATCCGATTGCCGCCTACCTGTCGAACCTGAAGCACGTCAGGCAGCTGTCGGAACACACGCTGCGCGGATACACGCACGAACTCGACGAGCTGAAGAAGCTCGCGAACGGCCGGCCGCTCGAAGCGCTGACGGCCGCCGACATGCGCGGCGCGGTCGCGCGTGCGCATTCAGGCGGGCTGTCCGCACGGTCGATCTCGCACCGGCTGTCCGCGTGGCGCGCGTTCTACCGCTGGCTCGCGCAGCGCATCGAGATGCCCGCGAACCCGGTCGCCGCGGTGCGCGCGCCGAAACGCGCGAAGACCTTGCCGAAAGCGCTGTCGGTCGACGACGCATCGGCGTTGATGGACGCGCCGCTCGCCGGCACGACCGAAGGCATCCGCGATCACGCGATCCTCGAGCTGTTCTATTCGTCCGGGCTGCGCCTCGCCGAGCTGATCGGGCTCGACGTCATGTACACGCAGGCCGACGGCTACCGCTCGACCGGCTGGCTCGACCTCGCCGAAGCCGAAGTCACCGTGCGCGGCAAGGGCAACAAGGAGCGCAAGGTGCCGGTCGGCCGCAAGGCGATCGACGCGCTGAACGCATGGCTCGCGGTGCGCGGCGAATTCGTGAAGCACGATCCGCATCCGCTGTTCGTGTCCGTGCGCGGCAACCGGATGTCGCCGGGTGTCGTGCGCGAGCGCGTGAAGCGCGCGGCGCTCACCGCCGGCATCCCCGCCAACGTCCATCCGCACGTGCTGCGCCACTCGTTCGCGACGCACGTGCTGCAGTCGAGCGGCGACCTGCGCGCGGTGCAGGAACTGCTCGGCCACGCGAGCGTCTCCGCGACGCAGGTCTATACGTCGCTCGACTTCCAGCATCTCGCGAAGATTTACGACAGCGCGCATCCGCGCGCGAAGAAGCGCGACTGACGCGCGTCCCGTGTTACCCGCCGCGCGCGGCGACCGGCCACGGTCGGCTTCGCGCACGGCCCCTTTCGATCTCATCATGCAAACCGTCACCCTCAAGCCGTCCAAGGAAAAATCGCTGCTGCGCCGCCATCCGTGGATCTACGCCAATGCGATCGACCGCGTCGACGGCAAGCCCGCGCCCGGCGCGACCGTGATCGTGCGTGCGCACGACGGCCGCTTCCTCGCGCGCGGCGCGTACAGCCCGCAGTCGCAGATCCGCGTGCGCGTGTGGAGCTTCGACGAGAACGAGCCGATCGACCACGCGTTCTTCAAGCGCCGCGTGCAGCGCGCGGTCGCGCACCGCAACACGATGGTGTCGAACACGGGCGCGGTGCGCCTCGTGTTCGGCGAAGCCGACGGCCTGCCGGGCCTGATCGTCGACTACTACGTCGCGGACACCGCCGAAGCCGGCGCGACACCGCGTGGGCAGCTCGTCTGCCAGTTCATGGCGGCCGGCGTCGAAGCGTGGAAGGACGCGATCGTCAAGGCGCTGGTCGGCGCCACGGACTGCCCGAACGTCTACGAGCGCTCGGACGTGTCGATCCGCGACAAGGAAGGGCTCGAACAAACCACCGGCGTGCTGGCCGGCGATGCGCCGCCCGCGACGCTGATCTCGAACGAAAACGGCGTGCGCTATCACGTCGACGTGCCGAACGGCCACAAGACGGGCTTCTACGTCGACCAGCGCGACAACCGCGCGCTGGTCGCGCAGTACGCGGCCGATCGCGACGTGCTGAACTGCTTCTGCTACACGGGCGGCTTCTCGCTCGCCGCGCTCAAGGGCGGGGCGAAGCGCGTCGTGTCGATCGACTCGTCGGGCGATGCGCTCGCGCTCGCGCAGCAGAACGTCGTCGCCAACGGTTTCGACGCCGAACGCGCGACCTGGCTCGACGCCGACGCATTCAAGACGCTGCGCCGCCTCGTCGACGAAGGCGAGCGTTTCGACCTGATGGTGCTCGATCCGCCGAAGTTCGCGCCGACCCGCGACAGCGTCGATCGCGCGGCCCGCGCGTACAAGGACATCAACCTGAGCGGCTTCAAGCTGCTGCGTCCGGGCGGCCTGCTGTTCACGTACTCGTGCTCGGGCGCGATCGACATGGACCTGTTCCAGAAGATCGTCGCGGGCGCGGCCGCCGACGCGAAGGTCGACGCACGCATCCTGAAGCGCCTCGGCGCGGGCGTCGATCACCCGCTGCTCGCGGCCTTCCCGGAAGGTGAATATCTGAAGGGCCTGCTGTTGCAAATCGTCTGATCGCCCCGATCTACGCGCGTAACCGTCCGCCGGCCGCGCGTTGCGCCCGGCGGATCCGCGCTCCCGCCTGTCGTTCGGACGACGGGCGAGGGCTTGACAGGTATGTTTCAATGGATGGTTGTGCGCCCCGGCCGGCAAAGCCGCGGGCGCGACGCACATCCTGGTTTTGACCCCGATTCACGAACCACAGGCGATTGACATGGCCACTCCCGTCACCATCCTCACCGGCTTCCTCGGCAGCGGCAAGACGACGCTGCTCAAGCGCATCCTGAACGAACAGCACGGCATGAAGATCGCCGTGATCGAAAACGAGTTCGGCGAAGAGAACATCGACAACGAAATCCTCATCCAGGATTCGAACGAGCAGATCATCCAGATGAGCAACGGCTGCATCTGCTGCACGATCCGCGGCGACCTCGCGCGCACGCTCGGCGATCTCGCCGCGAAGAAGCGCGAAGGCAAGCTCGACTTCGACCGCATCGTGATCGAAACCACCGGCCTCGCGAACCCGGGCCCGGTCGCGCAAACCTTCTTCATCGACAGCGAAATCGCCGACGATTTCCTGCTCGACGCGGTCATCACGCTGGTCGACGCGAAGCACGCGAACGCACAGCTCGACGAGCACGAAGTCGTGCAGCGCCAGGTCGGCTTCGCCGATCGCCTGTTCATCACGAAGTCGGACCTGGTCGACGATCAAACGGTAGCCGGCCTCAAGCATCGCCTGATGCACATGAACCCGAAGGCCGTGATCAAGGTCGTGAACTTCGGCGAAGCCGACATCAAGGAAATCTTCGACCTGCGCGGCTTCAACCTGAACGCGAAGCTCGAGATCGACCCCGACTTCCTGGCCGAAGACGATCACGCGCACCATCACCACGATCACGCCCATTGCGACCACGATCACGGCCAATGCGCGCACGATCACGACCATGGCCACCACCATCACCATGCGCACCACGACGACAAGATCAAGTCGTTCGTGTACCGCAACGACCGCCCGTTCGACCCGAACAAGCTGGAAGACTTCCTCGGCGGCATCCTGCAGATCTACGGCGAGCGGATGCTGCGCTACAAGGGCGTGCTGTACATGAAGGGCGTCGACCGCAAGGTCGTGTTCCAGGGCGTGCACCAGATGATGGGCAGCGACCTCGCCTCGAAGTGGCTGCCGGTCGAGAAGAAGACCAACAAGATGGTGTTCATCGGCGTCGATCTGCCGCAGGACCTGATCACCGACGGCCTCGACGCCTGCCTCGCCTGACGCGTACGGGCAACCGTCGCACCCCCGCCCGCACGGCCGCCTCGCGGGCGGCTGCGGCGGCCGCGAGGCGCCCTTTCCGGGCAGGGTTTCGCCGTCATCGCTTTTTCGCGATTTGCGCGTTATATTTTCTAGATATTGGCGCAGCCGACGGGGATCGACCCGATACGGCGCCCGCTTGCGATTCAGTTACAATACGTGCCCGCTGGAGTACGGCAACAAATAGGCCCGGTTCTTGCTGAACCAGTTTTCCGGGCATCGCAACCGCGCCGGATCGCCCATCCGCCTCCCGGCCGCGGCCGATGCGATGTGCCGCGCAGCACACCGGTTCGCAGCGCGTGCAACTCCGCGCCAGGCCTATCCTGGTATTTGAGAACCGGTTTTCCAGAGGCTTTCGGCCCCGCGGCGGCAAATCGCAAATGATTGCAAGCGCGGTTGCGGGTAATCCCAAAGTGCAGGCAATATCTATCGATTTGCCGCACATTGAAGAAGCAAGCAGATGACGAAGAAACTCTTGACCGAAGCCGAAATCCTGAAGATGAGCGACAAGGATTACATGAATGAGGATCAGCTCGCCTTCTTCAAAAATCGGCTCGAACAGTTGCAGGCGGACATCCTCAAGAATGCAGGCCAGACGACCGAGAACCTGCGCGAGACGGTGATCGTGCCCGATCCCGCCGATCGCGCGACGATCGAGGAAGAGCACGCGCTCGAGCTGCGTACGCGCGATCGCGAACGCAAGCTCCTCAAGAAGGTTCAGCAGTCGCTCGCCCGCATCGATTCCGGCGATTACGGCTGGTGCGAGGAAACCGGCGAGCCGATCGGCATTCCGCGCCTGCTCGCGCGTCCGACCGCCACGCTGTCGCTCGAGGCGCAGGAGCGCCGCGAGTTGCGCCAGAAGCTGTTCGGCGACTGATCGAGCGGCGTTCCGCTCAGACACGCTGCTTCCCGAAAGCGCGCGGCCTGCCGCGCGCTTTTTGTTTTTCCGGCACGGTTCCCCACCGGCTGCCGATTTGCCTCCCGCCTCTTGATATCCCGGCGCCCGCCCTAAAATGAAACGGACGCGCGCCGGGCCGCTTCCCGGCGCACTGCGAGTTACGCGGCGGCGCCTCGCGCCCCCGACTCTTCCCCGTTTTTCTCAAGGAACGCAGATGGAGCAATTTCACGGCACGACCATCGTTTCGGTCCGGCGCGGCGACAAGGTCGCGCTCGGCGGCGACGGCCAGGTAACCCTCGGCAACATCGTCATGAAGGGTGGCGCGCGGAAAGTGCGGCGGATCTACAACAACCAGGTGCTGGTCGGATTCGCGGGCGGCACCGCCGATGCGTTCTCGCTGCTCGACCGCTTCGAGGCGAAGCTCGAGAAGCATCAGGGCAACCTGACCCGCGCGGCCGTCGAGCTCGCGAAGGACTGGCGCACCGACCGGATGCTGCGCCGCCTCGAGGCGATGCTGATCACGGCCGACGCCACCACCACGCTGGTGATCACCGGCAACGGCGACGTGCTCGACCCCGAAGAAGGCATCTGCGCGATCGGCTCGGGCGGTGCGTATGCGCAGGCCGCGGCCCGCGCGCTCGCGGAGAACACCGAGCTGTCGCCGCGCGAGATCGTCGAGAAGTCGCTCGAGATCGCCGGCGACATGTGCATCTACACGAACCACAACCGCATCATCGAAACGATCGAGTAAGGACCGCACCATGAGCACCATGACCCCTGCCGAGATCGTCTCGGAACTCGACAAGCACATCATCGGCCAGGCGAAGGCCAAGAAAGCCGTCGCGGTCGCGCTGCGCAACCGCTGGCGCCGCCAGCAGGTCGCCGACCCGCTGCGCCAGGAAATCACGCCGAAGAACATCCTGATGATCGGGCCGACGGGTGTCGGCAAGACCGAAATCGCGCGCCGCCTCGCAAAACTCGCCGATGCGCCGTTCATCAAGATCGAAGCGACCAAGTTCACCGAAGTCGGCTACGTCGGCCGTGACGTCGACAGCATCGTGCGCGACCTGATCGAGATCTCGGTCAAGCAGACGCGTGAAACCGAGATGCGCAAGGTGCGCAGCAAGGCGACCGACCAGGCGGAAGACCGCATCCTCGATATCCTGCTGCCGCAGCCGCGCGCGGTGGGCTTCGGCGGCAACGCCGAGCACGCGAACGACGACAACAACGCGACCCGCCAGACCTTCCGCAAGCGCCTGCGCGAAGGCCAGCTCGACGACAAGGAAGTCGAGCTCGACCTCGAGCAGCCGTCGGCCGGCATGGACATCATGGCGCCGCCGGGGATGGAAGAGATGACCGAGCAGATCCGCTCGATGTTCTCGAACCTCGGCAGCGGCAAGAAGCAGCGCCGCAAGGTGAAGATCAAGGAAGCGCTGAAGCTGCTGACCGACGAGGAAGCGGCGAAGATGCTCAACGAAGAGGAAGTGAAGACGAAGGCCGTGCAGAACGTCGAGCAGAACGGCATCGTGTTCCTCGACGAGATCGACAAGATCACGTCGCGCAACAACGAAGGCAGCGGCGGCGAAGTGTCGCGCCAGGGCGTGCAGCGCGACCTGCTGCCGCTCGTCGAAGGCACGACGGTCAACACGAAGTACGGGATGGTGAAGACCGATCACATCCTGTTCATCGCGAGCGGCGCGTTCCATCTCGCGAAGCCGAGCGACCTGATTCCCGAACTGCAGGGCCGCTTCCCGATCCGCGTCGAGCTCGACTCGCTGTCGGTGAACGATTTCGAAGCGATCCTCGTCGCGACCGACGCGAGCCTCGTCAAGCAGTACCAGGCGCTGCTCGCGACCGAAGACGTGCAGCTCGAATTCGCCGAGGACGGTATCCGCCGTCTCGCGGAAATTGCCTACGCGGTCAACGAGAAGACCGAGAACATCGGTGCGCGCCGGCTGTACACGGTGATCGAGAAACTGCTCGAGGAAGTGTCGTTCTCGGCCGGCAACCATGCGGGCGAACGCGTGACGATCGACGCGAAGTATGTCGATCGCGCGCTCGGCGAAGTGTCGCAGGACGAAGACCTGTCGCGCTACGTGCTGTAACGCGCACGGCATCGGACGAAAAACGGGCGGCCCCTTCCGGGGTCGCCCGTTTTTTCATGGTGATGCGACGCGGCGCACGTGCGTGCTCCTGGAACGCGGCTGATGGCAGGCGTGCTGGTGCGCCCCTATAATCCGGATTCCTCAGACTACAAGCAGACGCATTCGTCACCGCATTCGAATGACCCTCTACCCGTCCATCGCCGGCCGATTCGTGCCGGCCCTGCTCACGCTCACGCGCGCCGACATCCTATCGCTCTTGCGCCGGATCAGGCGGGAGTCGCTGCGGCGCTACAACGTCGCGTTCGCGCTCGCGTGGCTGGGCACGCTGGCGGGTATCGCACTCGCCAGCGTGGCGTTCAGCATCGGCCTCCAGTTCATCGCGAATTGCGTATCGGCAAAGGCGTGGCCGATGGCCAGCGCCATCCTGATCGGCGGGTCCGCACCATTTCTCGCGAACGTCGTCTACTCGGCGCTCATCACGCTCCTGCTGAAACGCGAGATCGTCGCCTGCCTGTCGCGAGCGTCAAGCTCGCCCGGCTGACGCGCCCCCCGCTTACTGCCGTACCGGCTTCTTCGCGAGCTTGCGCTGCAGCGTGCGGCGGTGCATGTTCAGCGCGCGTGCCGTCGCCGAAATATTGTTGTTGTTCTCGGCCAGCACGCGCTGGATGTGCTCCCATTCGAGCCGGTCGACCGACAGCACGACCGGATTCTCGAGCGCTTCGTCGGCCTGCACTTCGGTCGCGTTGGTCTGCAGCGCGGCCAGGATCGACTCGACGTTCGCGGGCTTCGCGAGATAGTTGTCGGCGCCTTCCTTCACCGCCTGCACGGCAGTCGCGATGCTCGCGTAGCCGGTCAGCACCAGGATCCGCGCGTCGGGCTGCAGGTCGCACAGCGGCGCGATCAGGCTCAGGCCCGAATCCTCGCCGAGATGCAGGTCGACGGTAATGAACTGGAACTTGCTGCCCGCGGCGAGCCGCAGCGCCGATTCCTTGTCGTGCGCCTGCTGGACCGCGTAACCGCGGCGCTCGAGGCCGCGCGCGAGCGTGCCCGCGAACACCTCGTTGTCGTCGATCACCAGGAAATTGTTCTCGCTCATGTGGTTTCTCCGTCTACGTGTTGGTTGAGGCGGCCGACGCCGCGACGCGCACGACCGGCCATTCGGGAATCGGCACGACGCTCACCGCGAACATGCTCGCGATGCATGCAATGCGCGCGACGCTGGCCGAAGTCGCGACCGACGCGGCCTACGCGCACATGTTCGAACTCGCCGCGCGGCT
>NZ_JAAGPM010000225.1:0-8343 GCF_017104865.1 Burkholderia sp. Ac-20349 | reverse complement strand
CGAGGCCGCCCGTTTCGGCGGCCAGCGCGTCGAGCGGCGCCTGGCGCCGCCCGATCAGCACGACGCGGTCGCCGCGACGGGTGAAGCGGCGTGCGCACGCGGCGCCGATACCGGTGCCCGCGCCGGTGATCGCGATCGTGCGGGGTGGCGGATGTGTCATGTCGTGCTCCGGAAGGGTGTCGTTTCCGGTCACTTTAGGCGGCGCGGGCGAGCGCCGGTATCAGCCGAAAGGATGAAGGCGGGCGGCATCCGGCCAGCCGGATCGGTCGTTGCCCATTTTGCAAAGGCTGACGATGTCCGGTGCCGAATCGCTCTATCCTCCACATTTTTGCGATAAGTCACGAAAGCCCGGCAGAATAGCGCGGGCGGCCCGCGCATCGACGCGCGGCGCATCGGTCGGCCGATTCCGTCGTGCGAGCGGAGCGGCAGGCCGGCGATCCCGGCATGGGCGCGCACCCGGCGCGCGGGCGCTGCATCGGCCGAGGATCGTGCCACGACAACTTATCTCCCGGTCGCGCGCTCGCGCGCCGGATCATCGACAAGAACAGGGAGGGCCGGCAATGAGGCTGGACGACGAAAGGGAAAGCACGAACGTCGAGGATCGCCGCGGCGCCGGCGGGTTCGGCGGCGGGCGCGGCGCGACGATCGGCATCGGCACGATCGTGGTTGCGTTCGCCGCGTCGTATTTCTTCGGGATCGACCCGCGCGTGATACTCGAAGGCGCATCGGCGCTGCAGGGCCGCCAGCAGCAGGCGCAGCCCGCGCCCGCGCAGCGGCAGGGCGCGGCGGCGAACGAACCGGGCGCGGTGTTCACGCGCAAGGTGCTCGCCAATATCGAGGACACGTGGTCGGGCATTTTCTCGACCCAGTTGCATGCGCAATACCAGCCGCCGAAGCTGGTGATGTTCGAGAACTCGACGCCAACCGCATGCGGCACCGGCCAGAGCGCAATGGGGCCGTTCTATTGCCCGGGCGACCGCAAGGTGTATATCGATCTCGGCTTCTACGACGAACTGCGCAAGCGTTTCGGCGCGGGCGGCGATTTCGCGCAGGCTTACGTGATCGCGCACGAAGTCGGCCATCACGTGCAGAACCTGCTCGGCATTTCCGACAAGGTCGACGCCGCGCGCCGGCGGGCGAGCCAGGCACACTCGAACGCGCTGTCGGTGCGGATGGAGCTGCAGGCCGACTGCTTTGCCGGCGTATGGGCGAACAACGCGCAGCGCGCGAACCAGCGGCTGATGGAACCCGGCGATTTCGAACAGGGGCTGAAGGCCGCCGCCGCGATCGGCGACGACCGGCTGCAGCAGCAAGGGCAGGGCTATGTCGTCCCGGAAAGCTTCACGCACGGCACCAGCGACCAGCGTGTGTACTGGCTGCGGCGCGGGATGCAATCGGGCGAGCTGAGCGCCTGCGACACGTTCGCGGCGAACGCGCGCTGACACGAGGGCGCGCGCCCGCCTCGTTCCGGCCGAACCCGCGATGCCGGCCGGGCCGGGACGATTTGCCGATTTGTGCTCACCGGCGCTTTTCGGCGCCGGTAGGCTGGCCCGAACTTCGATCTTCGATACGTTCGCCCGCTAGCCGACGCCACCATGCCGATCCCATCCGTTCCCGCCGACCCGGCCGCCGCCGACTGGCCACGCGCGCTGCGCGCGTGCGTGGACGCGTTCGACGCGTTTGCGAGCCCGTCCGCGATCGTGTTCTACCGGCTCGACCAGAGCGGCGAGCCGGCCGATTTCGAGCTGTTCGGGATGCCGGAATCGATGCATCGTACCTATGTCGCGCGCTACCGGATGCTCGATCCGCTGCATCCGTCGCGCTGCGCGGCGGGCGAACGCGCGGTCGTCACGCTCGCTTCCCAATTGCCTGACGAAAGGCGCGACGCATCCGCGTACTGGACCCGTTTCCTGCGGCGGCACGACGTGGCCGACGTCGTCGAGATCTGGCTGCGCGATGCGGGCCGGACGGTCGGCGCGTTCTCGCTGCTGCGCTTCGGGTCGGGCGAAACGCGCGGCGGCGTGACCGGCAACAGCACGGCCGGGCGGTTCGCGCCCGGCGAGATCGATGCGCTCGCGCGGCTGCAGCCGGTTGCCGAAGCCGCGCTGAGCCCGCTGCTGCGCGCGCGGCGCGGGATCCACCGGATCGGCTGCGAGGAGCGGCTGACCTACCGCGAGGAGCAGATCGCGCGCCTCGTGCGCGACGGCCGCTCGAACAAGGAGATCGCCCGCGATCTCGCGCTCGGCCAGCCGACCGTCAAGACGCACCTGATGCGCATGTACCGCAAGCTCGGCGTGTCGAACCGCACCGAACTGGTCGGGGCATTGTTCCTGTAATTCATCGGATAATTGCGATCCGGAATTCGAACCTTTCGCGATCGCCGATTCATGGATATCAAAGCGCTGCTGGCTGTGCTGCTTGTGTTGCCGGGTGTTTCCGCGGCCTCGACGGCGTTCGCGCAAGAGAGCGAACCCGATTCGTGCGCCGTACTGCAACCGCTCCGGATGCTGGCCGATGACGTCGGCGACGCTGGCACTGATCTCGGCGACGGATGGCTCGCACTGGCGCCGGACGGCAATCGCTGGAAGCTCGCGCCGGCACGCATCCGGCTCGAACCGGTGCAACCGGATGGCGCAGTCGTCGACGTCACGCCCGACGTGAAAAAGGCCGTTGCGCTGTTGCGTTGCACATCGCTCAGGCAGGGCCGGGTCGACGCGGCGAACCTGGCGTTCCCGAACGGTGGAAGGGTGATCGAGCCCGGCCCCGAACCGCTGCGTTTCGCGTTTCACGGCCACCGGTACGCATTGCGCTACGCCGTATCTGGTGCGGTGATGGTCGAAGGCGGCGGCAAGCGGTCGGTCCTGCATGATTTCGGCGGCGACCCGCCGCCGTTTCGCGTGACGCTGATCTGGGCCGGCGACCTCGATCGCGACGGCCGACTGGACTTCCTGATGGAGTTCGGCAATGAAATCGGCACGAATTTTTGCCTGTTCACGTCGGGCAATGCCAAGGAAAACGATCTGGTTGGCCCCGCGGGCTGCCTGGATGTCAGCGGCTGACCGGCAGACGCCTCTGCCAAGCCCCCACTTTGCAAGCCTGATCTGTCGAACCGTACCGAACCGGTTGGCTCGCCGCCGCTGCAATCGTTCTGCTCGCGGGTTCCCGCCGTCGTGCAGTACCATGCGCGATCGTCGTTTCAATAACAACCAGGGGCCGGGAACATGGACGTCACGATCATTGCAGTTGCGCTTGTGGTCGCCGCCTTGAGCATTGCACTGCCGATTTTCATCATCAGGACCGTGAGAAGCGGGATATACGATTCGCTGTACTTCCTGATTCCGCTGGCGCTCGGCATCTACTGGCTGGATTACCAGGCGTACGACTTCCTTGCGTCGATGGGGCACGGCTTCAGAAACTAGCATCGCAATGACCGAGCCTTGGCCCGGTACCGGCGCGGGCATGCCCGCACCGGTCGAGTAGGCCGGCCGGTCTGCCGGCGCGATAACGAGCCGGCTTCCCGCCTCGACACTCGACCCGCCCCCGCGGGGTTCGAACCCGCCACCCTCAGCGCCCACGCGCTGCCAATTTGCGCTCACCGGGCGCGAACCCTCGTCGATACAGTGGAACGACGCCCGCGTACCCATGCGCACGCGGTCCAGCCACGACAATCCTCGAGACGCCCATGAGCACCACGAATTTCGTCGCCGTCAGCGACACCGTGCGCACCTTCGTTGCGCGCGATTTCGGCCTCTTCATCGACGGTGAAATGCAGCCCGCTCACGCGGTCGCACGGCTCGACGTGTACGACCCCGCGACGGGTGAGCGGCTCGCGACGGTCGCGGACGCCGACGAACGCGACGTCGACCGCGCGGTTGCCAGCGCGAAGCGCGCATTCGACACCCGCGTGTGGCGCGGCCTGCGCCCGGCCGACCGCGAACGCATCCTGCTGAAACTCGCCGACCTGATCGAGCGCGACGCCGAAACGCTCGCGCAGCTCGAAACGCTGAACCAGGGCAAGTCGATCCACGTGTCGCGCGCGGTCGAGGTCGGCGCGAGCGTCGAATACGTGCGCTACATGGCCGGCTGGGCGACCAAGATCACCGGCCAGACGCTCGACGTGTCGATCCCGTTCCCGCCCGGCGCGCGCTATACGGCCTATACGCGCAAGGAGCCGGTTGGCGTGGTCGCCGCGATCGTGCCGTGGAATTTCCCGCTGATGATCGCGGTGTGGAAGCTGATTCCCGCGCTCGCGGCCGGCTGCACGATCGTGCTGAAGCCGTCGCCGGAAACGCCGCTCACCGCGTTGCGCCTCGCCGAGCTCGCGCTCGAAGCCGGCGTGCCGCCCGGCGTGTTCAACGTCGTCACCGGCGGCCGCGTGTGCGGCGCCGCGCTCGCGAGCCACCCGTCGATCGCGAAGATCTCGTTCACGGGCTCGACCGCGACCGGCAAGCTGGTCGGCGCGGCGGCCGTGCAGAACATGACGCGCTTCTCGCTCGAACTCGGCGGCAAGAACCCGATCGTGATGCTCGACGACATCGACGTCGCGCAGGCGCTCGACGGCGTCGCCGCCGGCGCGTTCTTCAACCAGGGGCAGGTGTGCGCGGCCGCGTCGCGCATCTATGTGCATCGCAGCAAGTTCGCGCAGCTCGCCGACGGCCTCGCGGGCGTCGCGCAGTCGATGAAGCTCGGCGCGGGCCTCGACACGACCGCGCAGATCAACCCGCTGGTCTCCGCGCATCATCGCGACAAGGTCGTCCAGCACATCGAAGGCGCGCGCCGCGCGGGCCTCACGTTCCTCACGGGCGGCACGCCGGCCGACGATTTGCCCGGCTATTACGTGAAGCCGGCCGTGATCGCCGATCCGCATCCGGACAGCGCGATCGTGCGCGACGAAGTGTTCGGCCCGGTGATCGTCGTCGTGCCGTTCGACGACGCGGCCGACGCGGTGCGTCTCGCGAATGCGTCGCCGTACGGCCTCGCCGCGAGCCTGTGGAGCAACGACCTGAAGCGCGTGATGAACCTCGTGCCGCAGATCGAGGCCGGCACCGTGTGGGTGAACTGCCATATCCCGCTCGACCCGTCGATGCCGTTCGGCGGCTACAAGCAATCGGGCATCGGCCGCGAATTCGGCCAGTACGCGATCGAAGGCTTCACCGAAACCAAATCCGTCTGCATCGCGCACTGACGCGCGGCGCCAACGACGAAAACCTCGAACCTCGGCGATCGAGGTTCAACCGATCCGACAGTGGAGACTGCAATGAGCTACAACGAAGCGAAATTCTGGCATCCGATGGTGCACCCGAACGACATGAAGCAGCGCAAGCCGATCCGCATCGTGCGTGGCGACGGCTGCTACGTGTTCGATGAAGAGGGCCGCAAGCTCGTCGACGGCGTCGCGGGCCTGTGGAACGTGAACGTCGGCCACAACCGCCAGGAAGTGAAGGACGCGATCGTGCGCCAGCTCGACGAGCTCGAATACTTCCAGCTGTTCGACGGCATTTCGCATCCGCGCGCGGAAGAGCTGTCGAAGAAGGTGATCGACATGCTCGAACCGGAAGGGATGCGCCGTGTGCTGTACAGCTCGGGCGGCTCCGATTCGATCGAGACCGCGCTGAAGATCGCGCGCCAGTACTGGAAGGTGCGCGGCCAGGCCGACCGCACGAAGTTCATCTCGCTGAAGCAGGGTTATCACGGCACGCACTTCGGCGGCGCGTCGGTGAACGGCAACACGGTGTTCCGCCGCAACTACGAGCCGAACCTGCCCGGCTGCTTCCATGTCGAGACGCCGTGGCTGTACCGCAACCCGTTCACGCAGGATCCGGAGGAACTCGGCCGGATCTGCGCGGAAATGCTGGAGCGCGAGATCCAGTTCCAGAGTCCCGACACGGTTGCCGCGTTCATCGCGGAGCCGATCCAGGGCGCGGGCGGCGTGATCGTGCCGCCGGCCAACTACTGGCCGCTGGTGCGCGAGGTGTGCGACCGTTACGGCGTCCTGCTGATCGCCGACGAGGTCGTGACGGGCTTCGGCCGCAGCGGCAGTATGTTCGGCAGCCGCGGCTGGGGCGTGCGCCCGGACATCATGTGTCTCGCGAAGGGGATCTCGTCGGGCTACGTGCCGCTCGGCGCGACCGTCGTGAACGCGCGGATCGAGGACGCGTTCGCGGCGAACGCGGATTTCGGCGGTGCGATCATGCACGGCTACACGTATGCCGGCCACCCGGTGGCATGCGCGGCCGCGATCGCGAGCCTCGACATCGTCGTGAAGGAAGACCTGCCGGGGAATGCGGCGAAGCAGGGCGCGTATCTGCTCGAAGCGCTGAAGCCGTTCGCGGAACGCTTCGCGGCGGTCGGCGAGGTGCGCGGCAAGGGGCTGATGCTCGCGCTCGACCTGGTCGCGAACAAGGACACGCGCGAGCCGATCGACCCGCTGTCCGGCTACGCGAACGCGGTCGCGGAAGTCGCGCGCGAGAACGGCGTGCTGGTGCGCCCGGTCGGCACGAAGATCATCCTGTCGCCGCCGCTCGTGATCCAGCGCGAGCAGCTCGACCGCATCGTCGACGCGCTCGCGGCGGGCTTCGAGGCCGTGCCGTTCGCGTGATGGCGTGATCGCGTGACGGCACGCCCGCGGCGGGCAGCGCGGCTGCCGCCGGTTTGCCGATTTGCGCTATGACCGGATTATTTTGCCTGCGTATTTTTTCGACATCGGATCGAGGTGTGATCGACAGGGGGCCCGGGAATCGAAGCGCTGAAGCGCCGCCCCGGGCCGACCGCAATGCCATGGAACCCCGGCCGCCGACGAAGCGGCGGCCAGGGTCGACACAGGAAGGAGACAAGGATGTCGGGATGGTCTGGAGTTACCGGCGCAGCGGGCGACACGCCCGCCGGCACGCCGGCTGAAGCGGGTGGCGGCACGGCGCTGAACGCGGGGGCGGTCGGTTTTCCGACCGCGCTGGCGAGCGCCGTCGGCCTGATCATGGCAAGCCCGGTGATTCTCACCGCGACGTCGGGCTTCGGGATGGGCGGCTGGGCGTTCGCGGTCGCGATGATCATCGCGTTCGTGATGATGCAGGCGCAGGCGACGACCTTCTCCGAAGCCGCCGCGATGCTGCCGACGGCCGGCTCGGTTTACGATTACCTGTCGTGCGGGCTCGGCCGCTTCTGGGCGATCACCGGCACGATTTCCGCGTATTTCCTCGTGCACGTGTTCGCCGGCACGGCGGAAACGATCCTGAGCGGCATCATGGCGCTCGTCAATTTCGAATCGCTGAATGCCGCGTTCGAGAAGCACAACAGCTCGTGGCTCGTCGGCGTCGGCCTCGTCGTCACGTTCGCGATCACCAACATCATCGGCATCAAGGTGTTCAGCAAGCTCGAGATCGTGCTGACGGCCGGCATGTGGCTGTCGCTGATGATCTTCGGGATCCTCGGGCTCGCGGCCGCGCCGGCCGTGCATCTCGACGGCTGGTTCGGCGGCTCGGAAGTCGGCACGTCGGTGCCGGCCGTGCTGTCGCTGGTCGGGATGGCGATGTTCATGTTCGTCGGCTGCGAGTTCGTCACGCCGCTCGCGCCGGAAATGAAGACGCCGGGCAAGACGATTCCGCGCGCGATGGCGCTGGGCCTCGTCGGCGTCGCGATCTGCATGTTCCTGTACGGCGCGGCGATCCGCCGCCAGGTCGCGAACGTGCCGGTGAGCCCCGACGGTCTCACGCACCTGCTCGATACACCGGGCGCGATTCCCGCGTTCGCGCTGCAGGTGCTTGGGCCCTTCGGCCGCGTGTGGTTCGGCATCGCGTTCCTGTGCGCGGGCGCCGCGACGATCAACACGCTGATGGCCGGGCTGCCGCGCATCCTGTACGGGATGGCGATCGACGGGGCGCTGCCGCGCTGCTTCGCGTACCTGCATCCGCGCTTCAAGACGCCGGTGGTCGGCATCGTCGCGGCGGCGATCGTGCCGATCTTCCACGCGTGGCTGATCAACGGCAATCTCGACAGCATCCTGCACCTCGTGCTCGCCGCGACCTGCGCGTGGGGGACCGCGTACCTGCTCGTCACCGCGTCGGTCGTGATGCTGCGGATTCGCCGCCCGGACCTGCCGCGCCCGTACCGCTCGCCGCTGTTCCCGCTGCCGCAGATCGTGTCGAGCGTCGGCATCATCCTGGCGATCTGGTACATCACGCCGCCGGGCATGAATGCGCGCGACATCTACGTGCCGTTCGGCGCGATGCCGGCCCGGACGCACAAGCCTCGCTCGACCTCTACGCGACGGTGCCGCTGGACCTGCGCACCGCACGCGTCGACGGCCGGCCGTTCGATGCGGCGCCCGCACAATGGCAGCCGTCCGGC
>NZ_JAAGPM010000224.1:0-8648 GCF_017104865.1 Burkholderia sp. Ac-20349 | reverse complement strand
GGCGGCCATGGCGACGGTGATGGCGGTGGTCACGGCAATGGCGGCCATGGCGACGGTGATGGCGGTGGTCACGGCAATGGCGGCCATGGCGACGGTGATGGCGGTGGTCACGGCAATGGCGGCCATGGCGACGGTGATGGCGGCGGTCACGGCAATGGCGGCCATGGCGACGGCAACGGTGGCGGTCACGGCAATGGTGGCCATGGGGATGGTGACGGCGGCGGTCACGGCAACGGCGGTGGCCATGGCGACGGCAACGGCGGCAGTCACGGCAATGGTGGCCATGGCGATGGTGACGGCGGCGGTCACGGCAATGGCGGTGGCCACGGCGACGGCAACGGTGGCGGTCACGGCAGTGGTGGCCATGGCGATGGTGACGGCGGCGGTCACGGCAATGGCGGCGGCCATGGCGACGGCAACGGTGGCGGTCACGGCAGTGGTGGCCATGGCGACGGTGACGGCGGCGGTCACGGCAATGGCGGTGGCCATGGCGACGGCAACGGTGGCGGTCACGGCAGTGGTGGCCATGGCGACGGTGACGGCGGCAGTCACGGCAATGGTGGCCATGGCGATGGTGACAGCGGCGGTCACGGCAATGGCGGTGGCCATGGCGATGGCAGCGGCGGTAGCCACGGCGGCCACGGCAATGGCGGCGGCAACGGCAATGGAAACGGCAGTGGCGGCGCCGGCAATGGCGGGGCCAACGGTGTCGGCAACGGCCATGGCACCGGGAACGGCAATGGCGGCGGTCACGGCAACGGCGGATCGTCCGGAGCCAACCACTGACCGGCCGCGGTGCCCGGCCGGGTGTCGTCAGAGCATCTCGAGCGCGCGCTTGCTGCGTGGCGGACGGAAGTACGCGTCAAGCTGCGCGCGCTCGTCATCGCTGAACATGAAATCGAGCGCGGCCCGGTTGTCGCGCACGTGTTCGATCCGCGACGCCTTCGGGATCGCGAACACCCCCGGCTGCGCGAGCACCCATGCGAGCGCGACGCGCATCACCGACACGCCGCGCTGCCGTGCGATCTCGTCGAGCGGCGAGCGCTTCGGCAGCCTCCCGTGATCGACCGGGCTGTACGCCATCGCCGGCATCCGGTGCTCGGCGAGCCACGGCAGCAGGTCGAACTCCGGGCCGCGCCGCGCGATGTTGTAGAGGATCTGGTTGGTCGCGCATACGTCGCCGCCGGCTTCATCGACGAGCTCGGCCATGTCGGCCGTATCGAAATTGCTGACACCCCAGTGACGGATCTTGCCCGCGCGCCGCAGCGCCTCGAAGCCCTCGATCGTCTCCTCGAGCGGCACCGAGCCGCGCCAGTGCAGCAGGTACAGGTCGAGACGATCGGTACCCAGGCGCTTGAGGCTCGCGTCGCACGCCGCGACGACACCGCGCCGGCTCGCATGGTGCGGATAGACCTTGCTGACGAGGAACACGTCGTCGCGCAAGCCCGTGAGCGCCTCGCCGACCAGTTCCTCGGTCGCACCGTCGCCGTACATCTCGGCCGTATCGACCAGCGTCATCCCGAGCGCGACGCCCTCGCGCAGCGCGGCAATCTCGTCCGCGCGCCGGGCCGGCCGCTCGCCCATTTCCCACGTGCCCAGGCCAAGCTTCGGAATCGTCTCGCCGTCCGGCAGGACGACCGTGGCGATCGTGTCTGTCATGCGTTCCTCGTTGCGGATCGGTGGCCGCGCACCGCGGCCCAGCCATGGAATACGACGCATCAGTGTAGTCAATCGACGCGCCATTCACCTATTGCACGGCAAAAACCGGCTATAACGGCGCCACGTGATGACTTAGAATGGCCGCAACCTGATCGATACCCACTCCATGAAGGCATCCACGGACGACCGCTGGCAGGACCTGCGCCCCGACCCCGACAACGACACGCCGCTCTACCTGCAGCTCGCCCGCAAGCTCGGTGATGCGATCCACGACAACCGCTGGACGGCCGGTGAAGCATTGCCGTCCGAGCGCGTGCTGTCCGATGCGCTCGGCGTTTCGCGCATCACCGCGCGCAAGGCGATCGCGCTGCTCGTCGAGCAAGGCCTGATTCGCCGCACGCAGGGCGCCGGCAACTTCATCCAGCCGCGCTACGAAGATCCACTGTCGCGGCTGTCGAGCTTCAGCGAAATGCTCGAACGGCGCGGCTTCAAGCCGAGCTCGCAATGGCTCGCGCGCGAGATCCAGCCGGCGAACCGCGACGAGGTGATCCAGCTCGGGCTGTCGCCGGCCGCATCGGTCACGCGCCTGAAGCGCCTGCGCCTCGCCGACGGCATCGTGATGGCGGTCGAGAATTCGACGTTTCCCGCGACGCTGATCCCCGATCCGCAGGCGATCGGCGGTTCGCTGTACAGCTATCTCGAAGCGCGCGGCACGCCGATCGTGCGCGCGCTGCAGCATTTCCGCGCGGTCAACGCGACCGACGAGATCGCCGAGCAGATGGGCATCGCGCCGCACGACGCGCTGCTGCTGATCACGCGAATCGGCTATACGTCTGACCAGCGCGCGATCGAACTGACCGATACCTACTGCCGCAACGACTACTACGACTTCGTCGTCGAGCTGCGCAAGTAACGTCAGCCGCGCCGGCCCTCACAGCCAGCGCGCATCGTCGGTGCCGAGCGGCACGGGCGGGCGCGTCAATGCAGGCGGTGTCGCCGACAACCGCTCGGCCGGCCGCACCACGTCGAGCGTGCCGAACGGCGACGTGATGCGCTCGATCCGGTCGCGCACGTCGGTGCGCGCGAAATCGGGCGCCTGCAGACCGTCCGGCACGAGGCCGAACGACTGTAGCCAGCGTCCCGTCTGCGCCAATGACAGTCGCACGTGCCAGCTCCCCCCTTCGCGTGCCCGGCGCGCGAGCGCGATCATCGCGCCGAACGCCGCAAGATAACCCGTCGCATGATCGAGCGCCTGGCACGGCAAGTGGCGCGGCCCGTCCGCGTGCGCGGCCTGCTGCTCTCGCCACGCGATCCCGCTCGCCGACTGCACGAGGCTGTCGAAGCCGCGCCGCTGCGCCCACGGCCCAGCGTGCCCGTACGCCGATATCGACACGTACACGATACCGGGCCGCCGCGCCGCCAGCGCGCGCGGCGCGAAGCCGCGCGCCGCGAGTGCGCCGGGCCGGTACGACTGCAGGAACACATCCGCGTCGCGTGCGAGCGCGTGCAGCGTATCGATGCCGGCCTCATCGCGCAGGTCGATCCATGTCGAACGCTTGCCGCGCCCGTTGTCGATCACGAGCGGCGCAATGTTCGGCAGGTGCGGGCCGTTGACGAGCAGCGTCTGCGCGCCGTGCGACGCCAGCGTGCGGCCCGCGACCGGCCCCGCGATGATGCGCGTGAGATCGAGCACGCGCACACCCGCGAGCGGCTGCCCGGCTTCACCGCGGCCGACCGGCTCGACCGGCGCGTCGCCGATCCGCTCGATCTCGAACAGCGGCAGCGATGCGATCGCGCGCGCCTGCTCGTGCGCCGCCCACTCGTCAGGTGTTCTGATCAATGCGGCGCACAGCCCGGCCTCGGCCAGCGCGGTATCGAGCGCCGCACCGTCCCGCGTGCGGATCGCCGCGGCGACGTCGTCCCGCTGCGCGCCGCAGCCGAGCACGTCGAGAATCCCGCGCAGGTGATGCGGGAAGTTCGCGTGCAGCTGGATCCAGCGTCCGTCGCCCGTCTTGAAGAAGCCCGTCACCGGATGACGCAACTCCGGCGGTGGCCCGTCATCCACGCGCAGGTAGCGTTCGCTGCGGAACGCGACAAGTGCGTCGCGCACCGACACGTCGACGGATTGCGCGACACGAGTGCGAAGCCGGTGGCATTCGGCCGCCGCGAGCCCGGCTGCCGCGATCGTCGCCGCGGCGAGCGTGCCGACCCGGAAGGTCGACGGCAGCGTCGGATCCTGCCCCGTCACGGTCGCACGGGCCAGCGCGTCGGGGGCGCCGTGTGCGAGCTGCCACAGATGCGTCAACGCGAGTTCGGGTGTCATGGCAAGAAGGGCGGCGGGAAGACAAGATCGAGTCTAGAAGTCGCGACAGTCGCGAGCAATCCCGATTGCGCGAATCAGCATGTCACGCATGGTCGTAGCTCGGACGTATCTCCCGCGCCCCGGCGGCAGCGGCCGGCATCCCATCCCCCAACACGCAGGAACCCTGCCGGCATCCTCGATGCAGGCGCGACCCCCTGCACATTTGCACCGCGGCCCGCTGCGCTCGCCACCGTACAGCGCGCCCCTGCTCCGCTGCAGCCACCCGGACACGATGCGGCTACCCGCACGCCGTCGTGTCGACGCGAAACGCCCGGATGGTGTCGTCGAACGCCCTCTCGACCGGGGTGTGCCGGAGCTGGGCCCACCGATCACGCAGATCGCCAATGACCTCACGTCCGGCCGGATCGCGCATGTGTTCGAACGATACGAAGACAGAAAGTCGATCCAGCCCCGAACGTGCTAAGTCGGCAGCGACGCGTGCGCGTGACGCCGGCCGTCGCGCCAGGCGACGAGCGGCCGCCACCACGCCTGCGCGGCGCGCCGGGACGTCACCTCGAGCGGACCAAACGCGAACGTCGCACCGTGCGACCCCGCGCTGACCCATACGCGCATGCCGGGCGTGAGCATCAGCGCATCCCCGACGCCGAGCCAGTGATCGTCGTGCCGCCCCTCGATCGTCACCCAGACCTCGCCGTCGGCCACCTCCAGCGAGGTGCGATCGACGATCCGCCACCGACCGGCCGGCTCGTCGCCATCGATCACGTAAATTCGCAGTTCGCGCATGGCAGCCTCCTGGTCGCATGGGTCCGATGGCATCAGTATTTCGGACAGTGGCAGCACACGGACAGATACGGCTGCAGACACTTTCGACTGAACTGTACTGGTCACTCGACGAGGACGGGCACCCGCCGGCCGGACTTCGCGCCGTCCTTGCGCCGAACCGGCACGAAGCGATGGCTTTCCCTACAATGTCGGCTGTCCCGCGCCACCACCCCGCCTCCATGTTCCAGCGCCCGCCTGCCGCCGCTCCCGGCGAAAAGAACCTCACCGTGATGCTCTGGCTCGTCGCGACGGGCTTCTTCATGCAGACGCTCGATTCGACGATCGTGAACACGGCGCTGCCGTCGATGGCCGCGAGCCTCGGCGAATCGCCGCTGCGCATGCAGTCGGTCGTGATCGCGTACTCGCTGACGATGGCGGTGATGATCCCCGTGTCGGGCTGGCTCGCCGACACGTTCGGCACGCGGCGCGTGTTCTTCAGCGCGATCCTGGTGTTCTCGCTCGGCTCGCTGCTGTGCGCGAACGCGCATACGCTGACGCAGCTCGTCGCGTTCCGCGTGGTGCAGGGGGTCGGCGGCGCGATGCTGCTGCCGGTCGGGCGGCTCGCGGTGCTGCGCACGTTCCCGGCCGAACGCTACCTGCCCGCGCTGTCGTTCGTCGCGATTCCCGGCCTGATCGGCCCGCTGATCGGGCCGACGCTCGGTGGCTGGCTCGTGAAGATCGCGTCATGGCACTGGATCTTCCTGATCAACGTGCCGGTCGGCGTCGCCGGCTGCATCGCGACCTTCTATTCGATGCCCGATTCGCGCAACCCGGCCGTCGGCCGCTTCGACCTGAAGGGCTATCTGCTGCTGACGATCGGCATGGTCGCGATCTCGCTGTCGCTCGACGGGCTCGCCGATCTCGGCATGCAGCACGCGGCCGTGCTCGTGCTGCTGATCCTGAGCCTCGCGTGCTTCGTCGCATACGGGCTGTACGCGGTGCGCGCGCCGCAGCCGATCTTCTCGCTCGAGCTGTTCCGGATCCACACGTTCAGCGTCGGGCTGCTCGGCAACCTGTTCGCGCGGATCGGCAGCGGCGCGATGCCGTACCTGATCCCGCTGCTGCTGCAGGTGAGCCTCGGCTACTCGGCGTTCGAGGCCGGGCTGATGATGCTGCCGGTGGCCGCCGCCGGGATGTTCTCGAAGCGGATCATCACGCGCCTGATCACGCGGCACGGCTACCGCAAGGTGCTGCTCGCGAACACGATCATGGTCGGCGTGATGATGGCGAGCTTCGCGCTGATGCGCGACACGGTGCCCGTGTGGGTGAAGGTCGTGCATCTCGCGCTGTTCGGCGGCTTCAACTCGATGCAGTTCACCGCGATGAACACGCTGACGCTGAAGGATCTCGGCACCGGCGGCGCGAGCAGCGGCAACAGCCTGTTCTCGCTCGTGCAGATGCTGTCGATGAGCCTCGGCGTCACGGTCGCGGGGGCCTTGCTCGCGACCTTCACCGGCATGCTGCGCACCGTCACGCCAAGCAACACGCTGCCCGCGTTCCATGCGACCTTCATCTGCGTCGGGATCATCACGGCCGCGTCCGCGTGGATCTTCGCGCAGCTCGCGCCCGAGATCCGCAGCACCGCGCGCAAGACCGACCCGTCGGAACGCGCGTGACGCACGGCGCGCGCCGAACCGGGTCGATGCGCACCCTTTTGGTGCGGCGCGACCCCGCGATGCGCATTTGAAACGCCTGCCGTGCCCGGCAACCCGACCGCGACGCGCCGCCGCACGGGACACGATGCCGTGCACGCTTCTTGCTCGCCTATTCTCTAGGTAAACTGGCAGTCTTCCTTCGGCCGACATCATGAGCATGATCGAAATCGATCCCCCCGGCTTTCAGCCGCCCCGCCCCGTCGCCGGCGACGACGGGAACCGGCGCACCGTGCTGTACGGCGGCTACACCGTGTTCAGCGTGTTCCAGCCCGTTTTCTCGGTGTCGCACCGCCGCGCGATCGGCTATCACGCGTCGCTGCGTGCGCACGACGAGGAAAGCCGCCAGGTGGCGTCGCACGAGGTGTTCACGCAGGCAGCGCGGCGCGGCGACCTGCTCGAGCTCGGCCGGCTCGCCGAATCGCTGCATCTCGGCAACTTCCACGCGTTCGACAGCCATGACGAATGGCTCTTCCTGAGCCTGCATCCGGCCGCGCTGATGGACACCGTCTACGGCGACGCGATGCTCGCGAACCTGAAGGCGCTCGGGCTGCCGCCGCACCGCGTGGTGCTCGAAGTGCCCGAGCAGGCGGGCGGCGAGACGCCGCGCTACGCGGCGATCGTCGACGGGCTGCGCAAGGCCGGCTTCCTGATCGCGCTCGTCGGATTCGGTGCGAAGCATTCGAACATCGACCGCGTGTGGCACCTGCATCCCGACATCGTCACGCTCGACCGCGGCATCCTCGCGCAAGCGAGTGAGCACTCGCATCTCGAACGCGTGCTGCCGGGGCTCGTGTCGCTGCTGCACGAGTCCGGCCAGCTCGTGCTGATGGGCGGGCTCGCGACCGAGCGCGACGCGCTGATCGCGCTGGAGTGCGACGTCGATTTCGTGCAGGGCCAGTACTTCGCGGGGCCGAGCGTCGAGCCGGTGCAGCCGCAGGCCGCCGCGGGCTGCATGGATACGCTGTCGGCCGCGTTGCGGCTGCGCGTCGCGGAACGCGAGCGCACGCAGGCGGAACGGCTCGCGCCGTACGTCGCGGCGCTCGAGGAAGCGAGCCGGAAACTCGGCGCGGGCGCGCCGCTCACCGACGCGGCAGCCGTCGTACTCGGGCTGCCCGAGACCGCGCGCTGCTTCCTGCTCGACGCATCGGGGCGCCAGATCGGCGACAACGTGCTCGCACGCGGCAGCGTCTCGCAACGCGCCAAGCGGTTCCGGCCGCTGCTGCATTCCGAAGGCGCGAGCTGGGAACGGCGCCCGTACTTCATCGACGCGATGCGCGCGCCGGGCCGCGTGCACCTGACGCCGCCCTACCTGTCGATCAACGAGGCGCACCTGTGCGTGACCGCGTCGATCGCCGCACCCGTCGCGACCGGCATGCAGGTGCTCTGCGTCGACATCAACTGGGAAGCGGCACTCAACCGCGAATGAGCGAGGCGCCGCCGCGCCGCGCTCAAGCGGTGGCAGCCTTGCGGACGATCAGCCGGTGCACGCGCTTGCCGGACGAGGGGCTGACGACCTCGTGCTCGTCGATCACCTGCGTGCCCGCGCCGAGCGCCGCCCGCATCCGCGCCGAATCGAGCGGCGTGTAGAGGCGGCCGCGCTCGTCGCGCAACGCGCCGTTTCCGGCCACCCGCCAGCTCATGTACAACGTGCCGCCCGGCATCAGGAGCTCGGCCAGCCGCGTGGCGGCGGCCGCCGCTTCCGCCTGTTCGAGATGCATGACGACCGTTTCGCACAGCACGTTGCGAAACGCGCCGGACGGCACGCCGGCCAGCGCCGGCAGTGCAGCCAGCTCGAAGGCGAGATCCGGATGGCGGCGCCGCGCCTCGTCGAGCAGCGCGGCGCTCGCGTCGTAGCCGCGCACGTCGAAGCCGCGCGACGCGAGCCAGGCCGTATCGCGCCCGGCGCCGCAGCCGACGTCCGCGGTCGGCCCCGGCGAGAAATGCTGCTCCAGCAGCGCGTACATGTCGTCGGGCGCGGCCTGGTCGAGCCAGTCCTGCGCGTATTGCGCGGCATGGGCGTCGTAGGCATCGAGAGTCGGGCGATCCACCATGGTGACAGCTCCGCATAGGCGTCGTATGACGCACCCCGCATCTTAGCCGTTCACACCCCGTGCGGCATCACGCGCGACGCGTGACGCAGCCGCCTACGCGGCCCGCACGTCGCCCGCGTGCGGCGCCCGCGCGGTCAG
>NZ_JAAGPM010000223.1:0-8662 GCF_017104865.1 Burkholderia sp. Ac-20349 | reverse complement strand
ATTCCGGCGCGCGCGAGGTGGCGAGGCGCGGCCGCGCCGCGGCCGGCGGCGTCACCGCGGCCAGGTCCGAATCGGCGAGTGCCACGATTTCGACGCTGCCGTCATCGAGCGTGCGGTTCGACAGCACGACCGCGTCGGCGCCGAGTGCCTCGCGCACGAGACGAAGGGCGTCGCGGCTCGTTGCGCCGGTGAATTTGCGAATGTTCAAGCGGAACCCCCGATGACGTTAACGACTTTGATCGTGCGTGTGTCCGGCACTTCGGCATACGACAGCACTTTCAATTGCGGCAGGCTGCGGCGCAGGAAGCGCGCGAGCATCGCGCGCAGCGCGTGCTGCACGAGCAGCACGGGCGGCAGCCCGAGATTCTGTTGACGCAGCATCGCCTGTTGCGTGCCGGTCAGAAGGTTGTGCGCGAGGCCGGGCTCGAGGCCCGGGTTCGCGCCGGTGGCGAGCGCCTGCGACAGCACGCGCTCGAGATTCGAATCGAGGCCCATCACCTGCATCTCGCCCGCGCCCGGATACCACTGCTGCGTGATCGCGCGGCCGAGCGCGAGCCGCACCGCGGCCGTGATCTCGAACGCGTCGCCGCGGCCTGCGTGTTCGGACACGGCCTCGAGGATCGTGCGCATGTCGCGGATCGGCACGCCTTCCTCGAGCAGGTTCTGCAGCACCTTCTGCAGCGTCGTCAGCGAGATCGTCTTCGGCACGAGGTCCTCGACGAGCGACGGCGCGTCCTTGCCGGTGCGCTCGACGAGCGCCTGCACTTCCTGGCGGCCGAGCAGTTCGGCCGCGTGCTGGACGACCAGATGGTTCAGGTGCGTCGCGACGACCGTGCTCGCGTCGACCACCGTGTAGCCGTACACCTGCGCCTGTTCGCGCATCGCGACGTCGATCCACACGGCCGGCAGCCCGAACGCGGGATCCTGCGTGACGGCGCCCGGCAGCGCGGCCGTCACCTGGCCGGGGTTGATCGCGAGCCACTGGCCCGGGAACACTTCGCCGACGCCGATCTCGACGCCTTTCAGCGCGATCCGGTACGCGTTCGGCCGCAGTTCGAGGTTGTCGCGGATATGGATCACCGGCGGCAGGAAGCCGATTTCCTGCGCGAATTTCTTGCGGATGCTCTTGATGCGCTTGAGCAGCTCGCCGTCGCTGTTCTTGTCGACGAGCGGAATCAGCCGGTAGCCGACTTCCAGCCCGAGCGGATCGATCAGCTGCACGTCGTCCCAGGTCGCCTCGTGGCTGTCCGACGGCAGCACGGCGGGCGGCGCGATGTCGGTCACGTCGCCGGCCGCCTTGCGGGCCGCCGCGCGCTTGGTCTGCGTGCGCGCCAGCCAGATCGCGCCGCCGCCGAGCGCGAGGAACGCGAAGTGCGGCATGCCGGGGATCAGCCCCATCAGCACGATGATCGCGCCCGTGATGGTCAGCACGCGCGGGTTCGTGAACAGCTGGCCGGTGATCTGCGTGCCGATGTCCTCGTCGGTCGCGACGCGCGACACGATCACGCCGGCCGCGGTCGAGATCACGAGCGACGGGATCTGCGCGACGAGGCCGTCGCCGATCGTCAGCAGCGTGTAGTTCGTGCCGGCCGCGGCGAACGTCATGTCGTGCTGGACCATGCCGACGATCAGCCCGCCGATCACGTTGATCGCCATGATGATCAGGCCGGCGATCGCGTCGCCGCGCACGAACTTCGACGCGCCGTCCATCGACCCGTAGAACTCGGCTTCCTGCGACACGGCCTGGCGGCGCTTGCGTGCCTGCTCTTCGTTGATGAGGCCCGCGTTCAGGTCGGCGTCGATCGCCATCTGCTTGCCGGGCATCGCGTCGAGCGTGAAGCGCGCGGACACTTCGGCGATCCGCCCCGCGCCCTTCGTGATCACCATGAAGTTGATGATCATCAGGATCACGAACACGACGATACCGACCGCGAAGTTGCCGCCCACGAGGAAGTGGCCGAACGCCTCGATCACCTGGCCGGCCGCGTCGGGCCCCGTGTGGCCTTCGAGCAGCACGACGCGGGTCGACGCGACGTTCAGCGACAGGCGCAGCAGCGTCGAGAACAGCAGCACGCTCGGGAACGCCGCGAAGTCGAGCGGCTTCATCGTGTACATGCTGACGAGCAGCACCATCACGGACAGCGCGATGTTGAACGTGAACAGCAGATCCAGCAGCATCGGCGGCAGCGGCAGGATCATCATCCCCAAGATCATGCAGATGAGGATCGGGCCCGCGAGCGCGCGCAGGTTGGTCCCCGCGAGCAGGTTCGGGCGCTTCGCGAACAGGCCGGTCGGGGTGCTCATGCTGCCTCCCGCCGGGCCGCCCCAAGGGAGGCAGCCGCCCCCTCGGGGGGCAGCGAACGAATGTGAGCGTGGGGGCTGATCATGCAGTACCTGCCTTACCGAGGCTGTCTTCCTGCTCGTCGCGCTCGTCGTCGGCGGACACCGACGTACCCTTGTCGAGGTCGGCCGGTACGTCCAGATCGACCGGCACCGCCGGGAACGCACCGCCTTCCGAACGGAAGCGCTTGAGCTGGTAGACCCACGCGAGCACTTCGGCGACGGCCGAGTACAGCGAGCCGGGAATCTCGCGCTCGAGTTCGACGTTGTGATACAGCGCACGCGCGAGCGGCGGCGCTTCGAGCAGCGGCACGTTGTGTTCGGCCGCGAGTTCGCGGATGCGCGCGGCGACGAGGTTCACGCCTTTCGCGACGACCTTCGGCGCGCGCATCTCGCCATCCGTGTATTGCAGCGCGACGGCGAAGTGCGTCGGGTTCGTGACGACCACGTCGGCCTTCGGCACGGCCGCCATCATCCGGCGCCGCGCGATCGCGCGCTGCTGCTGGCGGATCCGCCCCTTCACGTGCGGATCGCCTTCGTTCTCGCGATGCTCGCGCTTCACTTCTTCCTTCGTCATGCGCAACTTCTTGTTGTACTGCCAGAGTTGGTAAGGCACATCGAGCGCGGCGACCACCAGCATCCCGGCGACCGTCGTGCCGCAGCACACGGCGACCAGGTGCAGCGCATCGGGCAGCGCCACGCCCAGCGGCTGGGTCGCGAGGGCGAGCAGCTCGTCCTTGCTGCGCCAGATCGCGATGCCGCCGATCCCGCCGACGACCAGCGTCTTCGCGAGCGACATCCCGAGCTGGATCGGCCCCTGGATCGAGAAGATCCGGCCGAGGCCCGAAATCGGGTTCAGCCGGTCGAATTTCAGCTCGAACGTCTTTTGCGAAATCAGCCAGCCGCCGAGCGCCATCGGCGCGAGCAGCGCGGCAAGGCCGGTGAGCGCGAGGAGCGGCAGCAGCGCGGCGAAGCCTTCGAGGCTCGCGCTGCCGGCCGCCGACAGCATCCGGTTCGTGTCGAACGCGGTCGCACGATCGAACGTGAACGCGCCGCGCAGCATCGCCTGCAGATGCCCGCCCGACGGGCCCGCGAGCAGCCACGCGCCGTAGAACCCGGCCGCGAGCAGCGCGAACGAAGCCAGCTCGCGCGAACGCGCGACCTGCCCCTCCTCGCGCGCCTTCTCGCGGCGCCTGGGAGTGGCGGCTTCGGTCTTGTCGAGATCGCTCTCGTCTGCCACGGGGCCTCCAGTCGGGTACGGCGGAATGCCGCTTTCCAGTGACACCGATTATTCATGGAGGCGTCAAACGCCGATCGGTCGAGCAAAGCCGGGAAAGGGGGGTATTTCGAAGAATCGGTCGAGCCGGTGCGGACGGGGCTCGACAGGGGGACGGAACGGTGTGTGGCGCGGCGGAAAAACGTGCCGGGCGGTGCGCAGGCGCCTGACGCGCCGCACCCCGGCACGATCGCCCTGCACCATGCGTGGAACGGGTCGACGCAAACCCTGCGCGCGCAGGATTTCCCCGCCAGCTTCGTGTTCCGCTGCGCCGACGCGCGCGGCGAACCGGCGGAACGCGCCCGCGCGGCCTGGTGCGTGCCGGTCGTCGAGATCGAATCGGTGTCGGTCGATGGCGCCGGCCGATGCCGTCCGGATCGACAGCACCGCGTACGGGCCCGGCCACCGCTTCCTCGACCAGACGCGCGCGATGCGCAACGGCCGGCCACCGGTCTAGCGCCCGTTCGCGCCGGTCACGGGCCCGTGCCCTGGCCCGCCGCGGCGCGCTGCAGCGCGCCGAGATCGAGCTTCTTCATCGTCATCACCTGCGCCATCACGCGCTCCGCGCGCGCCGGATCGCCCATCATCAGTTCGGCCATCTGCACCGGCACGACCTGCCACGACACGCCAAACCGGTCGCGCAGCCAGCCGCACTGCTGCGCGCGCTCGTCGCCGCCTTCGGACAGGCGCGCCCAGTAGCGGTCGATTTCGGCCTGGTCCCGGCAGTTGACGACAAACGACACGGCCGGCGTGATCTGGAACACCGGGCCGCCGTTCAGCGCGACGAACGCCAGCCCGTCGAGCTCGAACACGACGGTCATCACCGCGCCCTCCGCGCTGCCGGATACGTGCGCACCGGCCTTGCCGTAGCGCGCGACGTGCACGATGCGCGCGTTGTCGAACACCGACACGTAGAAACCGGCGGCCGCCTCGGCGTCGCGGTCGAACCACAGGAACGGCGTGATGCGTTGTATGCGCGGGTTCATGGCGCTGCCTCCTCGATATCGTGCCGGACGAGTGCCGGTATTACATCGTAGGCGCTGGACCCGCGCGCGGCGGCGATCCGGTCCGACCCGTCGTGCCGCGCACGGCCGCCGGATAAAAAAAGGGGGCGATCGCTCGCCCCCTTGTTCCGTGTCCGGCCGTGCCGCGTCAGAACGCGACGAAAGGCTGTGCGCCGCCGCTCGCCGTCTTGTCCATCCCGAAGTAGATCGTCCGGTTGTAGAAGTACGGCATGCCGATGTCGAGCCAGCTGGACGAACCGAACGGGCCCGCGATGTCGTTGAACGCGAACGTCGACGAGTTCGAGAACAGCGCATCCGCGTTCGCGACGGACATCGCCACGGTGGCGCCCACGCCGTTCTGGCCGCTCAGCGTCGCCGAGTAGCTGGCCGGCGGCGATGCCGGGCAGTAGAACTGCGGATTCTTCGAGCAGGCCGTCTGCCCCGCATCGTTGAAGAAATACGCGTTCGAACCCGTGTCGAAGAACGCGGTCACGTTGCGCCCGAGGAACGTCGCGCTGACGTCGCCCGTCGTGGTCGACGTCATCACGGTCTTCCCGGTCAGGTCGGGCAGGCCGAACGTCAGCGTCCCGGTTGCGCTGGCCTGCCCGCTATCCGAGATGCTCGGCATCGTCACGCTCACCCCGCTGCTGTCGGCGAAACGATGCACCGGGTTGGCCACCTGCTGCGCCACCGGCACGAGCGCGACCGTGCAGTTCGCGTTGTCGCCGTTCGGGCACGCGTAGTAGTTGTTGCTCGTCGACGTCGACGTCGCGCAGGTCGTGCCGCAGTCGACCGGCGCCGGCCCGATGCCGAGGATCCCGTTCGCGCCGAGCGCGCTCGCCGTATTGGCCGACGTGCCGCCGTTCGTGCACGAGTTCGGCACGTTCGTCGTGCCGAGGTCGCCGATGATCTGCACGGGCAGCGAGCTCGCCTGCTCGGAACCGATCGACAGGTCGACCGTGCGCACCGAACCCCACGTATAGCTCGTCACGAACTTGCCGCACTCGGCGACCGGCGCGCCGCCGCTCGTCACTTGCGGGAAGCTGCCGAGCACGCCCGACACCGCGCTGCCGACGAGCCGCAGCCCGTAGGACGCGGTATCGACCAGCACGTTGTTGACCACCTGGCAGTTCGACGTGCCCGGCGCGCAGACCTTCACGCTGATGGTCGGGATGTTGATCACGTTCGCGACGCCCGAGTTGACGGTGATGACCGCCTTGTTCCCGGAATTGCCGTCCGAGCCGCCCGAACCGTTGTTGCCGTTGTTGCCCGAGTTGCCGCCGCCACCGTCGCCGCCGCCGCATGCCGTCACGAGTACGGCCGTTGCCGCCGCGAGGCCCAGCACGCCGAGCCAGCGCTTGAATGTACGAGGAATGCTCAAGATCGCTCTCCCGCTGTCACTGGATATCGGTGCCGGCCAGGCCGGCAGGCAGCGCCGTCGGCAGCCACGCCTGGCCCGAGAAGGCGCCCATGTGGCCGCCCGTCCGGATCACGAGGCCGCTCGTGTCGACGGACACGGGCGCGCGCCAGCCGCGCGCCTGGTGTGCCGCCTGGACGCCAGCGGTGTACTGCGGGAAATAGCTGCCGAGCAGCGACGCGAGATCCGGCATCGTCGGCCCGCGCCACGCGAGGCCGAACACGCTGCCGGCGGCCGACGTGTATTCGTGGATGACGGTGCCCGATCCGAGCGTGATCTCGCGGACGGTATAGGCGGCCGTGCTCGTCGTCTGCACGCCGTCTGCCGGACGCATCGCGCGCTGCAACGCGCGCACGGTCGCGGCCTGATCGTCCGCCGGCGGCGACATCGGCGCGCCGCCCAGTTCCGCGTGTGCGTGGACGCTCCACAGCACACCCATTGCAGCCGCCGCGTGCGCGACGGCCCAGCCCAAGCGTTTCAGCTTCACGTTCCCCCCCAAGGGACTGGCTTCGTTGCCGGCGGTGCGGCCATCGGGCCCGCGCCGCCTCCCAACATATGAAATCGTACGGATGACGCTACGTTGCTGCTGACGCGTAGTATGCCTGCTGAGTGTATCGAAGTGTCAATTTGACACAGGACCGCCGGGCCGCACACGTGCGGCGGATGGGGGGAAACGATAAGGTGGCGCGGTGACGCGTGCATCGGGCGCCCGCGCGAAACATGGCGCGCCGATGCATGCGGCAGGGTCAGAAGCCCAGGCTGGCGAGCAGGTCGTCGACCTGTTCCTGGTCCTGGACCACGTCGGATTTGCCTTCCGGCGCGATCTGCGGGCCGTTCAGCAGCGACTCGGGGCTGCCGGTCGGGCTCATCTGTTCGGCCGCGAGCGCGGCCGCGGTGGCCGCGAACTGCTCGCGCCGCTCGGGCGCGATGTTCTCGACGAGCACGGTGAGGAGCTGCTGCTCGATCAGGTAGACCATGTCCATGATCTTCTTGATCACCTGCCCGGTCAGGTCCTGGAAATCCTGCGCGAGCATGATCTCGAGCAGTTGCGCGCTGGTCGCCGACGTCGATTCCGGCAGCGTGCGCAGGAACGTGCGCGTATCGTCCATCAGCTCGCGCACTTCCGCGTGCTCGATCGGCGCCGCATACCACTGCGCCCAGCGCGCGTCGAGTGCCTCGGCCTCGTTCTGGATGCGCTCCTGCATCGGCTTCGCGACCTCGATCGCATTCAGCACACGCACGGCAGCCTGCTCGGTCATCGTCGCGACGTAGCGCAGCCGGTCGCGGGCATCCGGCACGGCTTCCGCCGCACGCTCGACATGCTTGTCGAGCCCGAGCTCGCGCATCGAGTCGCGCAGCGTGCGCGTGACGTGGCCGATGCGCGCGAGGATGCGGTCGCTCGCGAAATCGGCGCCTTCGGCCTGGCCGTCGGCGCTGAACCCGGCGCCGGTCAGTGCGGCATGGATCGGCTCGTTCACGTCAGCTCCCGGCCTTCGCCATCTTGTCGATGATCTTGTTCAGCTTCTCGTCGAGTGTCGCGGCCGTAAACGGTTTCACGACGTAGCCGCTCGCGCCGGCCTGCGCCGCCGCGATGATGTTCTCCTTCTTCGACTCGGCCGTGACCATCAGCACCGGCAGGTGCGTGAGCGTCGCGTCCGCGCGGATTTCCTTCAGCATCGCGAGGCCGTCGAGGTTCGGCATGTTCCAGTCCGAGATCACGAAGTCGTAGCCGCCGCCGCGCAGCCGCGCCAGGCCGGCGAGGCCGTCCTCGGCCTCGTCGACGTTCGAGTAGCCCAGTTCCTTGAGCAGGTTGCGGACGATCCGGCGCATCGTCGGGAAATCGTCCACCACCAGGATTTTCATGCTCTTGTCCATCGTCGTTCCTTTCCAGATTCGTTTCCGTCGGGACGCGTATCGTGGCACGCGCCCCGTGACATTCCATTCAAACGCGCTGCACGCGGTCGCCCATCGTCGCCAGGCGCGCCATCACGCGACGGCTCATCTCGGCGAGCGGCACGATCTCGTCCGCGCCGCCGAGCGCGATCGCCTCGCGCGGCATCCCGAACACGATGCAGCTTGCTTCGTCCTGCGCGAACGTGTGAGCGCCCGCGCGTTTCATTTCCAGCAGACCGGCCGCGCCGTCGCGGCCCATCCCGGTCAGGATCACCCCGATCGCGTTCTTGCCCGCGTGGGTCGCCGCCGAGCGGAACAGCACGTCGACCGACGGGCGGTGCCGGTTCACCGGCGGCTCTTCCGACAGTTGCGCAATATAGTTCGCCCCGCTTCTCGCGAGCAACAGGTGCGCATGGCCCGGCGCGATATACGCATGGCCCGGCAGCACGCGCTCGCCGTGCTCGGCTTCCTTCACCGCGATCCGGCACAGGCCGTTCAGCCGCTGCGCGAACGATTTCGTGAAGCCCGGCGGCATGTGCTGCGCGATCAGCACGGCCGGTGCATCCGGCGGCAGCGGCGTCAGCACCTCGCGGATCGCCTCGGTGCCGCCCGTCGATGCGCCGATGATGATCAGCTTCTCGGTACTGACGAGCGGGTTGTTGATCATCGGCGCGGCCGGCTGGCCCGCCGCCGCGCGTGCGACGGCCTGCGGCTGCGGCGCCTGGCGCACGC
>NZ_JAAGPM010000222.1:0-8548 GCF_017104865.1 Burkholderia sp. Ac-20349 | reverse complement strand
CCGCTCGGCGGCATCCAGAACTGCGCGGCGAATCTCGCGCGGATCTTCATCAGGACCTGCACGGGCGTGATTCTGTCGATCACGAAGGGTTCGTTCGTCGTGCCGCTCGCGGCGCACGCGTTGCCGGGCGATCCGCTGGCCGGCACGTGGCGGCCGGGCGCGCCGCTCGGCGGGCTCGGCATCGAATTCGATACGCGGCGGCGCAATCGCGTCAACGGCGTCGTGCGTGCGGTCGACGGCGATGCGCTGACGATCGCGGTCGAGCAGAGCTTCGGCAACTGCGCGAAATACATTCAGGGCCGCAAGCCGACGTACGTCGCAAGGGACGTCGATGCGTCCACCGGGCCCGACGTGTCGGATGAGTTGGACGATGCCGATCGCGCGCTGCTGGCGCAGGCCGATACGTTCTTCGTCGCGAGCGCGAACACGTCGGCGGATGCGGGCGCCGCGCGCGGGGCGGACGTGTCGCATCGCGGCGGGATGCCGGGGTTCGTGCGCGTCGACGATGCGCGCACGCTGACGACGCCGGATTTCAGCGGCAACCGCTTCTTCAACACGCTCGGCAACCTGCAGCACGATCCGCGCGCGGGGCTGCTGTTCGTCGATTTCGACAACGGCGACCTGCTGTATGTGGCTGCGCGCGCCGAGATCGTGTGGGACGGGCCGCTCGTCGCGTCGTTCGTCGGCGCGCAGCGGGTCGTGCGGTTCCATGTGCGCGAAGTGCGGCGCATGCGCGCGGTGTTGCCGTTCCGGTGGTCGGCGGTTGAGCCTGCGCCGCAGTTCGCGGCGATGGCGGGGGCGGAGGCGGGGGCAAGCGCCGTCGCAGGGGCGGTGGTGGTGCCGTCCACGTCCGCACCCGAATCGGCATCGACACCGGCGATCGCATCGACATCGGCATCGGCATCGGCACCCGCACCCGCACCCGCACCCGCACCCGCACCCGCACCCGCACCCGCACCCGCACCCGCACCGGCATGGCGGCCGCTGCGCATCGCGAAGATCGTCGACGAAGCGCGCGCGATCCGCTCGTTCCATTTCGAACCGGCGGACGGCGGCGCGTTGCCCGCCTACGAAGCCGGGCAGCACCTGACGCTGCGCGTCGCGCTGCCGGGCAGCGATTCGCCGGCGATCCGCAGCTACACGCTGTCCGATGCACCGGGCGGCGCGCATTACCGGATCACCGTGAAGCGCGAAGGGCGCGTATCGGCGTGGCTGCACGATCACGCGCAGGCGGGCATGACGCTCGACGCGCAGATGCCGCGCGGCCGCTTCACGTTCGATCTCGCGAGCCCGCGCCCGGCCGTGCTCGTGTCGGCCGGCATCGGCATCACGCCGATGGTCGCGATGCTGCGCCGCGCGCTGGCCGACGATCAGCCGTCGCGCCGCGTGATGTTCGTGCACGGCGCGCGCGAAGCGGCCGACCGGCCGTTCGCGGCGGAGCTGGCGCGCCTTGCGGCCAACGACGAACGGTTGTCGCTCCACTGCTTCGACAGTCGTCTTCACGACGGCTCGGCCGCGCGGGCAGGCCGTATCGACATCGCGCAACTGAAGCGCATCCTGCCGTTCGACGACTACGACTTCTACCTGTGCGGGCCGTCGGCATTCATGCGCGACCTGTACGACGGGCTGCGCGCACTGAACGTGCCGGACGAACGCATCCGTTTCGAGGCGTTCGGGCCGTCGAGCGTGGCGCGCAGCACGACCCGCGCGGTCGACATGCCGACGGCGGCAAGCGTGCCCGTCGTGTTCCGGCGCACGGGGCGCGATGCCGCATGGACGCCCGCCGACGGCACGCTGCTCGAATTCGCGGAAGGGCAGCGCATCGCGGTGCCGTCCGAATGCCGCTCCGGTTCATGCGGGACGTGTGCGACGCGCGTGCTGTCCGGTGCGGTCGACTACGAGCAGGTGCCCGATGCACCGGTCGAGCCCGGCTGCGCGCTGCTGTGCGTCGCGCGGCCCGCACAAGGGTCGGAACCGCTCGTGCTCGACCGCTGATGCACCCTGCGGCATGCCGCCGCAGATGGCCTGCTGCGCGAAAAGCACGCGCAACTGCTTCTTTTTCCGGATGCCGGTCGGATCGACGATAGCGTCAACCGATAGATGAAAGGAGCGCAATCATGAAACTGCTCGGCATGATCAAACTGGTCCTGTGGAGTTTCTTCGGCGTACGCAACAGCAAGGCGCACGCAACCGATCTCGCGAACGCCAACTTCACGATGCTGCCGTTCGTGGCGATCATCCTCGCGGTGCTCGTCGGCGCGGTCATCTACGGCGTCGTCCACCTGGTCGTCGATCCGACCGTGACGATGCAGGGGTTCTGAGCGTCGCGCGTGCCGCACGCGTTCCCGTGTCGGCACGCGGCGCACGCGCTCAGAACGCGTGGTTCACCGCGACGCGGGCGACGAGCTGGTGCCCGTTCGACGACGCGCCGGGCGAACCGGGCACGAGCCCGCCGTCGAGCGGCGTGCCGGTCGCGCTGCCGCCCACCAGTTGATAAGCGACCTGCGTATAGACCGAGGTGCGCTTCGACAGCAGGTACTGCGCCATCGCGCCGAACTGGTTCCAGTGCAGCGAGGACTTCGCGCCGGCCCGATCGAGGCCGCCGCGCGTGTACGTGTACATGCCGCCGACGAGGAAGGCCGGCGTCACGTTGTACTTCGCATTGACTTCGACGTTGTCGAACGTGAGCCGCGCATTCGCGAGGCCCAGGCTGCCCGCATAGATCGACGCGTCGGGCTGGCCGACGTTCACGTGCGAATAGACCGCGCCCAGCGTCGCAGGCCCGATTCCGTAGTTCACGCCGATCCCGTAGATCTTCTGGTTGCCTGCGACGAAATCCGTGTCGTCCGGCGTCAGCGCGCCGCCCGTCGTGGTGCCGGGGTTCGACATGTTTTCGTAGACGGCGGCGACCGACAGCGTCTGGTACGTGTAGTTCAAGCCGACGCCGAGCATCCGGTTCTGCGCGAAGCCGCCGGCCTGGTTGCTCAGCCCAACCATGACCGTGCCGGAAATGCCGCCAAACGTGGGGCTCGTGTACTTCACCGCGTTGTTCGCGTGGAACGACGCATCAGTGTTGTCGTTGTCGAGCGGATGCGAGAACAGGAAGCCCGCCCAGCTGCCGTTGGCGGTCAGCGGCCCGATCGTGTCGGCGACGGTATCGAACTGGCGGCCGAGCGTCAGCGTGCCGAGTTGGTCCGACTGCAGCCCGACATACGACTGGTAGCCGAACAAACGGCCGCCGTAGCCGAGCTGGCCGTTTTCGACCAGGAAGCCGCTCTCGAGGTCGAAGATCGCGCGCAGCCCGCCACCGAGATCCTCGTTGCCCTTGATGCCCCAGCGGCTCGTCGCGAGATCGCCGCTCGCCATCTGCCATGACGACTTGCCGCCGACATTGCTCGTGTAGTTGATGCCTTCGTCGAGGATGCCGAACATCAGGACGGAGCTTTGCGCATGCGCGTTCGTGAAACCGATCAGGAATCCTGCTGAAAGGATGAGGCGTGATTTTTTCATGTGGGGTGCGGGCTGGAAAGGTGAAACGGTCGATGGTCCGGCGCGCGGCGTGAGCGGCGCGTGACCTTCGACAAGCAGATGGCGTGCCATCACGCGTTTCAGGACCGCGATGCGCGGGCTGCGTTCCGTTTCATGGTGATGTGATCGTCGAACGGGCTTGATCGCGCGCAAATCGCGTAGCAATTCGCATCGCGTGTCGCATGTTGCGTCTCAGATTGAGACGGGCGGCGATGCGGGATCGTGCGGGCGCGAAGGCGCATGCGGCGATGCGTGAGTCGCGGGACGATGGAGTGGCGGAAGCGGAGGAAGCGGAGGAAGCGGAGGAAGCGGAGGAGGCAGAAGAGGCAGAGGCGCGCGCGTCACGCGCGTACGAACGGATATCCCTGCGTTTCGAGCCAGTGCCGCACCAGCGCGGCTTGCGGTGGCGCGAACTCCGCCAGCACCTGCGCCACCGGCCGCTCGCGCAGCGCTGCGACGATCGGCGCGAGCGGGATGCCTTGCAGATGCCAGCTGCCGAGCGGCTGATCGGGGCTCGTGACGACGTCGGCCTCGACGATCGTGTCGCCGTCGATCACAGGCGCACGCTCGATCGCGAGCGAGTCGAAATCGGCGGCGCGATGCGACGGCGCATCGTCAGGCCACGCGCGGCGCGCATCCCAGAACGGCCGGTCGGCCCATTGCGTGTCGAGCGCGTAGAAGTCGCGGCCGATCCGCGCGAAACGCATGAACAGCGCGGTGATGCGGCGCGCGTGAAAGCGCAGCGCGAGTGCCGCACGCTCGGGATGCGCGAGCAGCGTATGGATGACGGCCGGCGCCTGCAGTGCCGACGACAGCGACTGGAAGATGCCGTTGCCGGACAGCGGATCGACGGCCATCGCCGCGTCGCCGACGCGCAGCCAGTTCGTGCCGCCGGCGTCGCCGCACAGCGTCGCGCTGCTGGTGCGCGCGAACACGCGCGCATCGGCGCCGGTATCCGCGCCTCCCGCACCGAAGAAGTCATGCGCGAGCGGCGTCTGCCGCAGCGTCGCGCACCACGCGGGTAGCGCGTCGCGTGGCGGCAGCGTCGTGGTCGCGACGTCGAGCGTCGCCTGCCAGTAGCAGCGGCCGTCAGGCAGGCGCGCCATCCACGCCCAGCCGTCGGGCAAGCTCTCGATCGCGGAAGCCGCGTCGCCGGGCGTGCCTTGCCACACGTTCAGCAGGCTCAACGTCTGCGGGCCGCGGATCGCATCGCGCGCGTGCGGCGCGAGCCGGCCGCGCGCTTCGACCACGAACGCCGCATGCAGCGTTGCGTCACCGGCCGGCGTGTCGATGCGGATCGCATGCCCGTCGCCGTCGGCTTGCACCGCGCGTACGGTCGCTTCGCGCACCGCAATGCCCGCATCGGCCAGATCGCGGCGCAGCGCCGCGTCGAAACGGCGGCGGTCGATCAGGTGTTCGTGATTGAGCGTACGCGTGTCGCCGTTCCAGCGCGTCGTGCGGGCACAGGGCGGCAGCGCACAGGCGGCGGCCTGCGCGAGCCCGGCATGACGCAGCCCCTGCAGCACGCGCTCGGACACGCCTTCGACCGCATCGAAGCGTCGCCATTCGCTGACGACCGTGACCGGATAGCCGAGCCGCGCGAGCCCGAGCGCGGTGGCGGCGCCGGCCGGCCCCGCGCCGAGCACGACGACCGATGCGCGGTTCATGATGCGTGCGTGCGTCGCTCGACGCCGATGTAGGTGGCGTCCGTGCGCAGGTGATCGAGCAGGGCAGCCGTATCGTCGTCCGGGTGACGCGCGAACCAGTCCGCCGCATGGCCGCTGAGCGCCGCGCACGCGATGCTCGCGCCGGCCGGTGCGCGCGGTACGCCATTCGACACGACCGCGCCGAAATCGGCCTGCGCACTGTCGAGCCACGACCATTGGCCCGGCATGCAGCGCGCATCGCCCGTGACGCGCACGATGCCCGGATAGCTGGCTGGAAACACCGGCGTGCCTTGCGCGGGGCTCGACGCGAAGACGGTCACGCGTTGCGCGACGGCTGCCGCGCACGCATCGCGCAGCGTGTCGCGATCGGCGCGCACGCCGAGGCTCAGGTTGATCACGCGAACGCGTTGCAGGAGCAGCCAGTCGATGGCGTCGGCGATCTGCGCGGCGCTCGTCACGCCGCGCGCCTCGAACACCTGTGCGACAACCAACGCCGCCTCGGGTGCGGCGGCCGCGATCGTCGTGCAGATCGCGCTGCCGTGACCGATCCGGTCGGGCTCGACGGCACCGGCCTGCACCACGGAAGCCGCGTCGAACGAGAAGCGCCGCGCGGCGGCGACGCGTGCGTCCAGCGCAGGCGGATAGCCGCTGTCGACGACGCCCACGCGCACGGCCCGATCGTCACGCATGCGCGACATCCCGGTGCGTGCGCTGTGCGAGTCGTCCGTCCGCGAGTTCGAAATGCAGGTCGACGCCGGCGAGCGTCGACGCGCGGTGACTGACCAGGATGCGCGTGCGGTCGCCGAACAGGGTGTCGATCTGCGCGATGACCTGCCGCTCGGTCGCTTCGTCGACGGCCGACGTCGCTTCGTCGAGCACGAGGATCGCCGGCGCCTGCAGCAGTGCGCGTGCGATCGCGATCCGCTGCTTCTGGCCGCCGGACAGTTGCTGTCCGCGTTCGCCGACCGGCCCGTCGAGCCCGCCCGGCAGCGTCGCGATCAGTTCGTCGAGCTGCGCGGCGCGCGCGGCATGCACGATGTCGTCATGGGTCGCGAGCGGCGCCGCGTAGCGGATGTTGTCGGCGAGACTGCCGCGAAACAGCACGATGTCCTGGCTGACGACCGCGACGTGGCGGCGCAGCGCGTCGAGATCGACGTCGCGCAGATCGATGCCGTCGATCCGCACGCTGCCGCGCTGCGGGTCGTAGAAGCGCTGCATCAGGTCGATCAGCGTCGACTTCCCGCTGCCCGACAGCCCGGACAGCGCGACCTTGCTGCCGGCCGGCACGCGTGCGCCGGCGCCGCGCAGCACCGGTTGCGCGCGCTCGTCGTGCGCGAACCACACGTCGACGAACTCGAGATCGCCGCGCGCGGGCAGCTCGCGTGCGTCGGCCGGCGGCTGGACGGCGACCGGTGCGCGCTGCAGCTCCATCACGCGCCCGAGGCTGACCGTCATCCGCTGCAGCGCGACGTAAAGCCCGAGCAGGCTCTTCACGGGGCCGATCGCCATCCCGAGATAGCTCGAGAACGCGATCAGCGAACCGAGCGGCCAGTCGCCGCGAATCACCCAGTAGCCGCCGACGATGAACGCGCCCGCGCGCGACAGCGACGTCAGCGTGCCGGGCACCGATTGCGTGATGAACTCGGTGACCTGCAGCTTCAGCAGGCGTTCCATGTAGCGATCGCCGAGGCCGTCGAGCCGCGCCTGTTCCGCGCGCTGGCGGCCGGCGGCCTGGATGAACTTCATCGCGGGCAGCGTCTCGACGAGGAACGACGACACGTCGGCCGCGCCTTCGCGCACCGATCGCGCGTCGCGCTCGACCTTGCGGCGCATCGTGCGCAGCCACAGGATCTCGAACGGAATCAGCAGCAGTGCGAGCAGCGACAGCTTCCACGACAGCGTGACGAGCAGCACCAGCGTGCCGACGAGCCCGATCACGTTCGACACCGCGGAGAACAGCGCGTCGAGCGCGAAGCGCTGGATCTCGGCGACGTCGCCGTCGAGACGCGACAGCAGGTCGCCGAGGCGGCGCTGGCCGTAGAACGACGGCGACAGCCGCTGCAGGTGCGCATAGACGGCGCTGCGCAGCGAGAACAGCACGCGGCCGGACAGCCGCGTGTGCAGATAGCGGTTGATGCCGCCGAGCAGCGTACCGATGAAGCCCGCGAACACCATCGCGAACGCGACCACCACCAGCATCCGGAAATCCTTGCCGACCAGGCCGCGGTCGATCAGCTCCTTCGTGAGCCACGGTTGCGCGAGCGCGAGCAGCGATGCGCAGGCCGACAACGCGAGCAGCCCGGCGATCGCAAGCCGGTGCGGCCGCACGAAACCGTACAGCCAGCCGAACGCGCGCGCGAGCTGCGCGCGGTCGTCGGTCTTCACGAAACGCAGGACGAGTTTCAGCATCGGCGCGACCGGTCCGTCACGAACGCAGCGGACGAACGCGCGCGCGGCCTCATGACTGCAGCCGCTTGAGACGACGGTACAGCGTCGCGCGGCTGATGCCGAGCGTCTGCGCGGCGGCCGCGACGTTGCCGTCGTGGCGCGCGAGCGATTCGCGGATCAGGTCGTCCTCGTGGCGGCGGATCAGCCCGAACGACGCGTCCGGTGCCGGACACACGCCGTCGATGAAGCCGTCGCACAGATGGTCGAGGCCGAGCACGTCGTCGTGCTCGTCGCGCACGGCGAGCGCGGTGCGCAACACCATCTCGAGCTGGCGGATGTTGCCGGGCCAGCGGTGCTGGCGGAACACGTCGGCGAGTTCGGCGTTCACGCTCACGTGCGGCGCGCCGAGCCGCGCGAGCAGCGCCGTGACGATAAGGTCGACGTCGTCGCGTTCGCGCAGCGCGGGCAGCAGCACGTTCACGCCGTGAATCCGGTAGTAGAGGTCTTCGCGGAAGGACTTGTCGCGCACCATCGTCGGCAGGTCGCGGTGCGTCGCGCAGATCACCGCGATGTCGATCGCCTGCTCGTCGCCCGCGCCGAGCGGCGCGACCTTGCGTTCCTGCAGCACGCGCAGCAGGCGCGCCTGAAGGTGCAGCGGCATGTCGCCGATCTCGTCGAGGAACAGCGTGCCGCCGTGCGCCTGCATCAGCCGGCCCGTCATCCCGCCCTTGCGGGCGCCCGTGAACGCGCCGTCGCGATAGCCGAACAGCTCCGACTCGATCAGCCCTTCCGGAATCGACGCGCAGTTCACCGCGACGAACGGCTTGCCGGCGCGCGTGCTCGCATCGTGCAGCGCACGTGCGACGACTTCCTTGCCGGTGCCCGTCTCGCCCTGCACGAGCACGGGCAGCCCGTTGTTGAGACCTTGCCGCGCCATCGTCAGCGCGCGCAGCAGGCGCGGCTGA
>NZ_JAAGPM010000221.1:0-8752 GCF_017104865.1 Burkholderia sp. Ac-20349 | reverse complement strand
TCGTCTGGCCTCGCCGAAAGCCCGCTCCCGCGAACGACCGCAGCCCTTTTCCCGCATTGCGTCGCGTCCGCGGCCCTGTACCTCTCACGCACGCGCCGCGCACCGTGGCGCCTCGAGTAAGCCATTGTCACATCTCGCTTCTCCAGCATTGACTACGGCGTCGGCGTGCGTGCGCTCGCGTACGCGCAGCAGGCGCTCGACGGCCGCGTGCCGCGCGATGCGTTCGCCAGCGCGCTGCTCGCGGAAACGGGCGCGCAGGATCGCGATGCGCTCGTCCAGTGGTCGTGCGATGCGAACCAGACGATCTACGCACGGCTTGCGCCGATCGTGTTCGCTCACCGTTCGCATCCGGTCGCGGGCGCACTGATCGCGCAGGCGGGCGACGAGATCGGCAAGATGATCGACGCGCTCGATCCGCAGCAGGCGCTGCCGGTCGCGCTGTGCGGCGGATTGGCGGACGCACTGGCACCGGCCGTGCCGGCGCGCCATGCTGCCCGGCTGCGCGCGCCGCTCGACGATTCGGCGCACGGCGCGCTACGGCTCGCGCTGCAGGCGCTGCGGGAAGCGGAAGGCGGTTGAAGGCGTTCGAGGGTGGCTGAAGGCGCCCCGAAGCGGGGCCGCTGGCGGAGATCGACCGGGAACCGTCCGGCGGGCAACCGGGCACGACGTTAAAATGGCCGTTCCGCAGAGCCCTGAGCGCCATTCTTCCGTCCCATGTACAAAGTCATCGCCACCGATCTCGACGGTACCCTGCTGAACAGCGACCACCAGCTCGATCCGTACACGATCGACACCGTCCGCCGGCTCGACCGCGACGGCCTGCAGTTCGTGATCGCCACCGGGCGCCATTACGCGGACGTCGCCGGCATTCGCGACGTGCTCGGCATCCGGCCGTACCTGATCACGTCGAACGGCGCGCGCGTGCATGCGCCGGACGACACGACGATCCACGCGCAGGACATCGATCCGGCGATCGTTCGCGGCCTCGTGCAGCCGGAGGTCGTCGGCGCGCACGGCCGGGTGATCGTCAACCTGTTCACCGACCAGGGCTGGCTGATCGACCGCGATGCGCCGCACCTGCTCGAATTCCACCAGGATTCGGGCTTCCGCTACGACGTGATCGACATGGCCGCGCACGACGGCACGGATATCGCGAAGGTGCTGTATATCGGCGATCCGGCCGATCTGGCGGTCGTCGCCGAGCAGATGCGCGTGCGCTTCGGCGATGCGCTGTACGTCACGTACTCGCTGCCCGACTGCCTCGAAGTGATGACCGCTAACGTGTCGAAGGGCCGCGCGCTGCGCTCGGTGCTCGCGCGGTTCGGCGTCGACACCGGCCACTGCATCGCGTTCGGCGACAACATGAACGATATCGACCTGCTCGAAACCGCCGGCCACGCGTTCATGATGAACAACGCGAACCCCGACCTGATCGCGCGGCTGCCGCACATCCCGCGGATCGGCAACAACTTCGACGCGGGTGTCGCCCGCCACCTGCGCACGCTGTTTTCGCTCGAAGGCAACCCCGCCGCATCCTGAGCGTCCTGCTCCGGTGGAAATGAAAAACGGGCGCCAGTGGCGCCCGTCGAAATGACCTGCCTCGATCTTCTTGGACAGCGTGAGGCTCGCTGCTCTGCTCGCTTGACCCCGTAGTGTTTTATTCGCTTGTGCGAGCCGATACCGGCAGCAGGTCGACGGCGTTGTCACGCCCTGCGACCAGCGGGTAGATGATCCCGGCGAGTGCCGCGCCGATGATCGGCGCCACCCAGAACAGCCAGAGCTGGCCGATCGCTTCGCCGCCCACGAACAGTGCCGGGCCGGTCGAGCGGGCCGGGTTCACCGACGTGTTGGTGACCGGGATCGAGATCAGGTGAATCAGCGTCAGGCAGAGGCCGATCGCGATCGGCGCAAAGCCGGCCGGTGCGCGCTTGTCGGTGGCACCCAGGATCACGAACAGGAAGAAGCCCGTCATCACGACTTCGCAAATGAACGCCGCACCGAGTGCGTAGTGGCCGGGCGAGCGCTCGCCGAAGCCATTCGTCGCAAAGCCGCTGCCGACGACGTCGAAGCCCGGCTTGCCGGTCGCGATCAGGTACAGCACGAATGCGCCGATCGTCGCGCCGACAACCTGCGCGACGATGTAAGGCACGAGATCGCGTGCGGGGAAGCGGCCGGCGACCGTCAGGCCGACGCTCACTGCGGGATTCAGGTGGCAACCCGAAATATGGCCAATGGCGAATGCCATCGTCAGCACGGTCAGGCCGAAGGCTAGTGCGACGCCGGCAAAGCCGATGCCGAGGCCCGGAAAGGCGGCGGCCAGCACGGCGCTTCCGCACCCGCCGAGCACCAGCCAGAACGTGCCGAATACCTCTGCAGCGAGACGCTGAGAAAGATTCATGTAAGGACCTCGTTCAAGTGGATTGAAGACAACCGGATGACGCGACGGATTTAAACCGTCACCGGAATTGGTCTGGATTATAGGAAATGAATCGGGTCGGGGAGGGTCAACGATTGTTAAATTTGAATGGCTGACGAATGCCTTTTATTAGAATAAGTCCGCATTCTCGATATAGCCGAATCGGTTAAAGATGACAGCATTAATATCGAAGGGCAGGGCAGCAGTGCAGATGGCGTAACGGATGTGAGTATCCCGGCCGGATTCGCCGGGGCCGCATCATCGAAAAGGGGAGTCAAAAAATGTCTCAATACGCGAAACTCAAGGCGCAGATCGCCGATCTGCAGGCCCAGGCGGACGACGTGCGCCGCCAGGAAGTGGCGGCGGTGATTGCCGAAGTCCAGCAAAAGATTGCCGAATACGGGCTGACGGCCCAGGATCTGGGCTTCGCGGAGCGAGCGAAGCGCGGGCGCCCGCCGAAGAAGGCGCCGCTGCCGCCGAAATACCGCGATCCGAAGTCGGGCGCGACGTGGAGCGGGCGTGGCAAGCCGCCGAATTGGATCGTCGGTAAAAATCGCGATCGTTTCCTGATCGAATGACCGAAAACCCAACGCAAAAGAGCCGCATCGAGATGCGGCTCTTTTGTTTTGCGCGCCGATTTCGGCGCGGAATTGATTACGGAATATTTCCTCGCGGATTTCCGTGTCAGGCGCCGGCGACGCGGCGCAATGCCGGTTGGCGGGTTCGCGTGCAAAGCGATTCGTAAGTTTCGACATAACGCTGCGCCATTGCCTTCGAGCTGAAACGCGTGTCGAAACGTTCGCGGATGGCGGTGCGCGACAGGCTGTCGAGCCGGTGCAGCGCGCCGACCGCGCCTTGGACGTCCTCGACGATGAAGCCCGTTACGCCATCCTCGATCACTTCCGGCACCGAGCCGCGGTTGAACGCGACGACCGGCGTGCCGCAGGCCATCGCCTCGATCATCACGAGGCCGAACGGCTCCGGCCAGTCGATCGGGAACAGCAGCGCCTTCGCGCCGGACAGGAACGCGGGCTTCTGCGCCTCGTTGATCTCGCCGATGAACTCGACGTGCGCCTCGCCGAGCAGCGGCTCGATCACTTCCTTGAAATAGTCGGCGTCGGCCTTGTCGACCTTCGCGGCGATCTTCAGCGGCAGCCCGCTTTGCGCGGCGATCCGGATCGCGGTGTCGACGCGTTTTTCCGGGCAGATCCGGCCGAGGAACGCGAGATATTCGGGCTTCACGCCCGGCTGCGGCGTGAGCAGCGTGTCGGGCAGCCCGTGATACACGGTGCCGGCCCACGCGGCCTGCGGCAGCGGCTTGCGCTGGTTGTTCGAGATCGACACGACCGGCGCGTCCGGGAACGCGTCGAACACCGGTTGCAGCTCCGGCAGGTCGAGGCGGCCGTGCAGCGTCGTCACGTACGGCGTGTCGAGGCGCGACATCAGCGGGAACGGCAGGTAGTCGAGGTGGAAGTGCAGCACGTCGAATTCGTGCGCGACCCGGGCGACCTGCTCGAGAAGGCGCATATGGGGCGCCATCGAATCGCGGATCGACGGGTCGAGCCGCAGGGCGCGCGGCCAGGCCGCCTCGAGACGGGCCGACGTGACGGAGTCGCCACTGGCGAACAGCGTCACGTCATGGCCGAGTTCGACGAGCGCCTCGGTGAGGTAGGACACGACACGCTCGGTGCCGCCATAGAGTTTCGGCGGAACGGCTTCGTAAAGCGGCGCGATCTGGGCAATTCGCATGGGGTTCTCCTGTTTCGATCCGAGGGCGCGGTAGCGCCGATGCGGATCCCGTGCAAGGTTGCGGAACTCGCCGACGTACGCGGTTGGCGGTACGTGGCCGTGCCCTGGGCGGGGTGCGCGGGGCGCCGGACGGCAAGCTGCGGGGCGGGCCGGCACGGCTCGCGCCGCCGCCCATTGGAGTCCATTATCGATATCGCCTTGAGGGGTTCGAGTGTTTTTTCAAACACTTAAGGCTTGTTACACGATGAAATACGCGAAAACCCCGAGAAAAAGGGCGCGGAATCAGAAATGGAGATAGACGCAACTATTGTTGCGTCATCGTGAAAAACCACTATAATTTTTACCGATCCGGTTGTCGGCAGCCTTGCCGGCAAGCCTTTCGCTACCGCACGGAGGCCATCGGATCCATCGCAGCCGAATTCGCGCTGTCACCTGCTTCCCCGATTTCAGCTTTCAATTCGCCTTGTCGGAAAAATTCCTACACGGTTTACAGACAAATCCTGCATGGCATACGCCACTTCGCTGATACCGGCGTAAATGCCGTTTGGCCAAAATTCGCCCTGTAAGACTATAAACGAGCCGACTGAGCGCCAAGAGCGCCCCGATCGAGCAAACGTTTTCATAACATGAATGGCCAAAGCAAAGCTCTTTAACGGGGGAATCATGAGCGCTACCAGCGAAATGCTCAGTGAGATCAAAGAGGTCAACCTGTCGTACCTCCTCCTCGCGCAACGCCTGCTGCGGGAAGACAAGGCGATGGGCATGTTCCGCATGGGAATTTCCCAGGAACTGGCCGACGTGCTCGGGAACCTCACGCTCGCACAGACCGTGAAGCTCGCCGCGTCGAACCAGATGCTGTGCCGCTTTCGCTTCGACGATCACGCGTTGCTGTCGTCGCTCGCCGACAAGGGCCGCAGCGATGTCGTCGCGCACGCCCACTCGGCCATCCTGATGGCCGGGCAGCAGGTCGAAGGCGTCCGCTGATCCATCCCGCCTTGCGACTGTCCCGGCGTGCCGCGCCGGCGGGCAGCGTATTGGCCATCCATCCGAACAACGTCAAGCGGACGGTTTTCACCATGGCAAGCAAAAGCGTCGTGATCGAGGTGAAGGAAATCACCCTCGCCATCGAACTGATCGAACTGGGCGCCCGGCTGCAGTTGCTGGAAGCGGAGACGAGCCTGTCGCGGGACCGTCTGATCAAGCTGTACAAGGAACTGAAGGGCGTGTCGCCGCCGAAGGGGATGCTGCCGTTCTCGACCGACTGGTTCATGACGTGGCAGCCGAACATCCACTCGTCGCTGTTCTACAACATCTACCGGTTCATGCAGGACCACGGCCGTTGCGACCCGATCCAGTCGATCGTGAAGGCGTACCGGCTCTATCTGGAGCACGTGAACCTGTCCGGCGACGAGGCCGCGCTGAGCCTCACGCGCGCGTGGACGCTCGTGCGCTTCTTCGATTCGGGGATGCTGCAGATGACCCCGTGCACGCGCTGCGGCGGCCACTTCGTCGCGCATGCGCATGATCCGCATCAAGGTTTCGTCTGCGGCCTCTGCCAGCCGCCGTCGCGCGCGGGCAAGACCCGCAAGGCCGCCGCCGCGCGCGCCGAACTGGCCGCCGCCGCGGCCTGAGCACTGCCGGGCGGGGCGCAAGCGGCCGCGCCGGGCGGCGCGAAGCGTCCGCGAATTGCTGGTAAACACCTCCGCGCCGCCGCCGGGCGGCCGCGAAAGTTTTCCTGCCGACTGCCGTAAACCTGTTTAACGGCGGTCTCCCCGCCGGTCATTCGTGAGGGACAGGCAGTGCTGATTATCGTGGGAACACTCGTGACGCTGTTGTCCGTCTTCGGCGGTTATGCGCTGGCAGGCGGGCATCTGGGCGCATTGATCCAGCCCGTCGAGATCCTGATGATCGTGGGCGCCGGCGTCGGCGCGTTCATCCTCGGCAACGGCGGCAAGACCATCAAAGCCACGCTGCGCGTGCTGCCGACGCTCTTCAAGGGCTCGAAATACACGAAGGATGTCTATATGGAGCTGATGGCGCTTCTTTACGTGCTGCTCGCGAAGGCACGCAAGGAAGGCACGCTGACGCTCGAGGCCGACATCGACGATCCGGAAAAGAGCCCGATCTTCACGCAATACCCGAAGATCCTCGCCGATCACCACATTGTCGAATTCCTGACCGACTACCTGCGCCTGATGGTGGGCGGCAACATGAACGCGTTCGAGATCGAGAGCCTGATGGACGAGGAGATCGAGACGCACCACACGGAAGGCGAAGGCCCCGCGCACGCGCTGATGCGCGTCGGCGACGCGATGCCGGCGTTCGGTATCGTCGCGGCCGTGATGGGTGTCGTGCACACGATGGCGTCCGCCGACAAGCCGCCCGCGGTGCTCGGCGCGATGATCGCGCAGGCGCTGGTCGGCACGTTCCTCGGGATCCTGCTGTCGTACGGGTTGATCGGGCCGCTTGCGAGCCTCGCGGAGCAGCGCGTCGCCGAGTCGACCAAGATGTTCCAGTGCATCAAGGTGACGATCCTCGCGACGCTGAACGGCTATGCGCCGGCGATTGCGGTCGAGTTCGGCCGCAAGGTGCTGTTCTCGACCGAGCGCCCGTCGTTTTCCGAGCTCGAAGAGCATGTGCGCCGCGTGAAGGCGAAGTGACGCGGAGCGCCCGATGAGCAAAAGCAAGGATCGCGCGATCGTCGTCAAGCGGGTGGCCCCGGCGAAGAAGGGCCACCATGGCGGCGCATGGAAGCTCGCGTACGCGGACTTCATGACCGCGATGATGGCGTTCTTCCTGCTGATGTGGCTGCTGAGCTCGGTCACGTCGGTGCAGCTGAAGGGGATCGCCGAATACTTCAATACGCCGCTGAAGGCCGCGCTGTTCGGCAGCGGCGACCGCAGCTCGCAGGATTCCAGCATCATCAACGGCGGCGGCCGCGACCTGTCGAGCGTCGACGCCGGCACGCTGCACCGCACCGACGGCACGACGCAGCTCGCCGAGCGCTTTGCGAAAGCGGGCGACGAGCATTCCCGGTCGCAGGCGCAGGGCGCGCAGGACCGGCTCGAGCAGACGCGCCTGCACGACCTGCAGATCAAGCTGATGGCCGCGATCGAGGCCAACCCGACGCTGCGCCAGTTCAAGCAGCAGATCCGCATCGATTCCACGCTGATGGGGCTGCGCATCGAGATCGTCGATACGCAGAAGCGGCCGATGTTCGCGATGTCGAGCGACAACGTCGAGCCGTACATGCGCGACATCCTGCGCGAGATCGGCAAGACGCTGAACGACGTGCCGAACCGGATCATCGTCCAGGGCCACACCGACGCCGTGCCGTACGCGGGCGGCGAGGGCGGCTACAGCAACTGGGAGCTGTCGGCCGACCGCGCGAACGCGTCGCGCCGCGAGCTGATCTCCGGCGGCATGGACGAGGCGAAAGTGCTGCGCGTGCTCGGCCTCGCGTCGACGCAGAACCTGAACAAGGCCGACCCGCTCGATCCGGAAAACCGCCGGATCAGCGTGATCGTGCTGAACCGCAAATCCGAAGAGGCGCTGATGCGCGACGATGCGACGACCACGACGCTGTCGGCCGATGCGGCCGGCTCGCAGCAGCTCGCGCAGCAGCTGGCCCCGGCGCCGGCCGTGCGCCCGGCGCTCGCGGCGTCCGCCGTCGCCGTGCCGAAACCCTGACGTTTACAAGATTCCGAGACAGACATGATCCGAACCATTCTCGCCATCGACGACTCCGCGACCATGCGTGCGCTGCTGCAGGCGACGCTGGCGCAGGCCGGCTACGACGTGACGGTGGCGCCGGACGGCGAAGCCGGCTTCGACCTGGCGGTCGCCCGGCAGTACGACCTGGTGCTGACCGACCAGAACATGCCGCGCAAGAGCGGGCTCGAGGTGATCGCGTCGCTGCGCGTGCTGGGCGCGTATGTGAACACGCCGATCCTCGTGCTGACGACAGAAGGCAGCGACGCGTTCAAGGACGCCGCGCGCGACGCGGGCGCGACCGGCTGGATCGAGAAGCCGATCGACCCCGCCGTGCTGGTCGACCTGGTCGCGACGCTGTCCGAGCCGGCCGCTTCCTGACATTCACGCGACGCATTCAACCCGGGACCGGGCATGACTCTCGACATCACTCAGTTCTACCAGACATTTTTCGACGAAGCGGACGAGCTGCTCGCGCAGATGGAGCAGCTGCTGCTGAACCTCGACGTCGGTTCGCCCGACCCCGAGGATCTGGCCGCGATCTTCCGCGCCGCGCATTCGATCAAGGGCGGCGCGGCGACGTTCGGCTTTTCCGCGCTGACCGATACGACGCACATCCTCGAATCGCTGCTCGACCGCGCGCGCAACCATGAGCTGACGCTGACCAAGGAAATGGTCGATGCGTTCCTGGAAACCAAGGACGTGCTGTCCGACCAGCTCGTCGACTACCGCGCCAGCGCCGAACCGGACGCGGCCGGCTGCACCGACGCGACGGCCGACCCCGACCAGTCGATCACCGAGCAGCACAAGACGCCGAGCGGGTTCAGCGGCTATTACTCGCTGTGCAAGTCGGACAACCCGACCGTGAACCGCGCG